>CAZRNH010000115.1:944-2525 GCA_964601445.1 uncultured Candidatus Saccharibacteria bacterium | reverse complement strand
AACGAGATTATAATTTTCCGGCCCCCATCCCGACACCGGCCGCTCCAGAAACCCCTCCCAGCTTGTCTTTGCGGAAAGAATTCTCGTCTGTACGGTCGCGTCGGAAAGCGAAACCGAAGTGAAACGCCTGAGAGATTGGAAAATGCCGCTTTCTTTCATCTCAAGCGCGCCAATAACAGCCACCGCTAACGTAAGCGCAACTGCGCCCCAAAGCATATATTTTCTCCCGATACCGCCCGCCGCTGCGGGCTTTACCGCATAAGCGGCAAGCAAAAAAAAAACCCCCCGCCGCAAGCCCCAGCGCCGCCCCTCGCGTTCCCGTAAAGTAAATAATGACCAAATTAAGCGCGATAGAACATAGGTACAACCACCGCCATGGGGAACGCGCCTCTCTCACCAAAAGCGCCAGCGCGAAAAACACCGCGAAAATGAGGTATCCCCCGACAAACGCGGCATTGCCTATGGTGGAATCAATGCGGTCAATGCCCGCGTGATAAAACGAGGAAAAACCGAGCTTCTGCCCCAGGCCGTACAGACTCACCAGCATGCTTGCGCAAATGAAAGTCCGAAAAAGCAAAAGCCAGTCTTTCCTTTCAACAAACACCGCCCGCGCGATGAAAAAAAGCGCGACAAAGTGCGCAAGATTCACCACCGAGAGCATGCGCTCGTATGTCCCTAAAAAACTCCGCGCGGGGTTCGCGCCAAGCGCCGCCGCAAGTGCGTACGCCGCAAAAAAGCCGAGCACCGCCTTTGAGAGCAAATCAAAGCGCGGCGCGTATTTGCGGTCAAGCGCGGCAAGTAGTATCCAAAAAAACAATGCGCCTTCAACGAGAAACTGGAAAAATATCGTTTTAGGAACAATGTATGGAAAGTAAAACTCGCTTAAAAGCACGAGCGGCGAAAAAAGCGCCGCGAGCACGCACACCCGCACCGCTCCTATATAGAAAAGCTTTGCTTCTTCTCTGTTCATTTTAACCACTGTTCCTCAAATGGCAGCAGTACCAAACCGTTTTTCACTCCTTCTTCCAAATACCAGCGCGCCTTCGCTGCGTCTCCCTTGAGATTATACGCCAAAAACGCGACGCGGTAGAAATCGGCAAAACGCTTGTTTCGCGCGATGCCATATTCCGAGAGCGCGACTGCCGCATCAAAATCTTTTTTCAGCAAAGCGAGCTGAGCGGAAGCAAGCGGAAGTTCCAGCCGTTCCGGACCAAGTTTCTCTCCCTCTGCCGTGAGACGCTCTATCGCTTCATCCGCCGTTCCGGTTAAAAGATATTGGATATTGTAGAGCCGCGCGAGGTGGTAATAATATAAGTAGTTCTGCGGATGCTCGGCAATGTTGGAGCGCGCTTCTTGAATGGCAAATGGAAGCAGGCGGTCCGCAAAGCCCGGCGCGTTCCTGCCGAACACGCGATACGCGTCAAGCGTGAACCCGGCAAGCGAGGCGCGGATTGTTTCGTCGCCATAGGTGCCATACTGAAGCGCTTTCTGGTAATGCGTTATGGCGGAGCCGATTGCCTCTTCCGCGTCAAGCGCCGCTATGTTCTGCCGCACCGCATGCGCGTCGGAAAAGGCCATGTT
>CAZRNH010000115.1:0-934 GCA_964601445.1 uncultured Candidatus Saccharibacteria bacterium | reverse complement strand
AGCAGGCTTGATATTCGCCTCCCACATCACAAAAGCAACGGCGACAGCCACTACTCCGATCGTCAGTGCATTCTGCCAGCTTAACGCGTGTCTCTCTCCTTTTCCGCCTACACCGCCGCCGGAAAACGAACGGCCTCCAGCCATTGCTGCGACATATCCCACCACGAGCGTCAGCGGCAAAAACGAGGTGAGCACATCTATCCCCAAAAGCCCCTGCCCGGCGTACGCGGCGACAAACGCCCACGCAAAAACTGCAATATGGGAACCCAAGCGCGATACGAGCGCAAGCAGAACGCCAAATATCGCAAAATAGGCAACAAGCCCAAGCGCGCCGGTAGTGGTAAGTTGCTCCATCACAATGTTGTGCGCGCGGTCAAATTCCGTTTCATTTCTCTCAACCGTATAGTAGTCGGGGTCAAAATGCGCGTTGAACGCCGCGGCATAGTGCTCCGGACCCGTGCCCGTGAGCGGCTTTTCAAGAAAGCCCTGCCACCCGGCACGCCACGCGATAAGGCGTGTCTGGGCGGTTACTTCCGAGAGCGAGAAAACATAAAGACGCTCAAGTCCGAAGCGCTTTATAAGCGCACTGTCCCGAATCAGAAATAAAACTCCGCCCCCGGCAACCAGGACAAGCGCCGCATACGCCAGCCATCGCTTTACGAAAGCCGCATCCCCCCTGCGAAGAAAAAGATGGCCGGCAAAGAATGTGAGAACGCCGAACGCAAGCGCGAGCACCGCCCCGCGCGTGGCGGTGGAAAGCGCCGCGGCCGCATTAAGCAACGCAAGCCCTGCCCACCATGGCAAGAAACTTTCTTTCCACAGCCACGCGGCGATCACCGCATTGAGAACTAGATAGCCCGCAAGAAACGCCGGATTCCCGATGGTGCTGTACGCTCTGCCTACGTCCCCGAAAAAAAGCTGCCATAAGCCATAC
>CAZRNH010000114.1:0-2528 GCA_964601445.1 uncultured Candidatus Saccharibacteria bacterium | reverse complement strand
GTGTCTCGCAGTTCCGATGAGCTTGGTGTCGCCATAGGCGACTCATCGTAACGAGAGCAAACTGCGCTTTGTCGCAAGAACAAAGCGACAGTGATTCTTCAAGGGAAGACCCGCAGAGCACATGGTAAACAACGCTAGGGATTCTTACATCTTATATGATAAAATAAAAATACATGAAACATAATGAATTTATTGAGTATATCATGCGCGACCTGCTTTCTTCCTGCGAAGGGATAACCGCGCGGGCGATGTTCGGCTGTTTTAGCATATATAAAAACGGTGTTATTTTTGCCATCGTGGCCGATGATGAGCTTTATTTTAAGGTGGGCGCCGGCAATCAAGCGGAGTACGAGGCGATGGAAAGCAATCTGTTTTCTTACATAGGAAAAACCGGAAAGAAAGTAATGATGCCGTATTGGCGCGTACCGGCTGAAATACTTGAAGACAAAAACGCGCTCACGCGTCTCGCGGAAAAATCTTTTCATCTCCAAAAATTATGAAAAAATATGTGCTTACCGGTGGTCCCGGCGTTGGCAAAAGTACCGTTATAAAACTGCTTGCTTTCAAGGGATATAGCGTGATTCCGGAAACCGCGCGCACGGTGATAGAGGAAGAATGCGCGAAAAAAAGCGATACGGTGCCATGGGGAAATTTAAAAAAATTTCAGGAAGTTGTCGCGCAAAGACAATTGGAGATAGAGTCGGAGATTAAGAGCGGCGAGGTTTTTCTTGACAGAGGCATTGTAGACGGCTATGCGTATTGTTTAGAGGGAAATATACCGGCGCCGAAAATTATTTTTGACCATGGTAAAAATAGATACGATAAAATATTTTTATTGGCACCGCTTTCCCACTACGAAAATGACAGGATAAGGAAAGAGAAGAAAGAGTTTCAGGCGGTCGTGCATGCGCTGATAAAGCAAGCATATCTGGAATTCGGGTATGTTATAATTCCCGTACCAATGCTTTCCGTTGAAGAAAGAGTCGCATTCATTCTGAACGCTATTCAATCTTCATCAATAGCGTTTACAGTGCCTCAATAGCCGACTGTAAATAACGCGAGGATTCTTACAGGATGCTCATAAAACACCCGTATTATTGCGGGTGTTTTGTTTTTATAGTTATCCACACTATAAGTGGTTTGACCGTGTGCATGTGTGGTGTATAATGGGTAATAAATGGGGATAAGTGGATAAAAGTGGGGATAACTCGGGAAATCTGTGGATAACTTCATTAATAACAAATAACCATCTAAGGAAACCTTGGGGAGTGCGGCGTAAACAACGCGAGGGATTCTTATTGATAACATTATTACTATGTTTATCGGGGAGTATCAATATGTGATAGATCAAAAAGGACGGCTCGCCGTTCCGGCAAAATTCAGAAAAGCGCTTGAGCAGGGCTTGGTGGTGACGAAAGGGCTTGATGCATGTCTTTTTCTTTACACTGCAAAAGAATGGGAAACGCAAGCGGTGAAAATCGCACAACTTCCCATCTCGCGCGCCGACAGCAGGGCATTCAGCAGACAGATGCTTTCAGGCGCGATGGATACCGAAATGGACAAACAAGGAAGAGTGGTGCTCCCGGATTATTTGAGAAAGTTCGCGGGGATTTCAAAAAAGGTGGTGGTGGCGGGACTGTATAATCGCATTGAAATATGGGACGCCGATCAATGGGAGGAATACAAGAAAAAAACCGAAGGCGAAAGTAACTTGATAGCGGAACGGATGGGAGAATTGGGAATATAAATTTCCAATTTCTGATTGACCTAATTTCTAAACATTTGATTACCGGGGTTTGTGATTTAATTGGAAATTAGAAATTGGAAATTTATGCACAAGCCGGTTCTTTTAAAGGAAGTAATAGAGATGTGCGAACCTTTGCCCGGGCAGATATTCGTTGACGCGACGGCAAACGGCGGAGGGCATTCATTCGCCTTATGGTCAATGGTGCGGCCGTCCGGAATGGTTGTCGCGATAGACAAAGATTACGCGCTTGTCGCGGCGCTTGCGGAGCGGGCGAAGACAGAAGGCGCGAATGTCATTCCGGTGCAAGGAAGTTATGCGGAGATAAGGCATATACTCAAGGCGCGCGGGATAGAAAAAGTGCACGGCATTCTTTTTGACTTGGGATATTCCAGTTATCACATTGACGAATCGGGGCGCGGATTTTCATTTCAAAAAGATGAACCGCTTGATATGCGCTATGCCGCGGGACAGGATGAAGGCATGACTGCGGAGTCCGTGGTCAATGCGTTTCGGGAAGAAGAGCTTGCCGATATCATTTTCCGTTTCGGCGAAGAGCGGTTCTCGAGGCGCATTGCGCGGGCATTGATAGAAACGCGAAAGAGAGTGCGGATACGAACTTCGGGGCAACTTGCGGAAATAGTGAAGGCCGCGATACCACCGCGCTTTCGGGGACGCATTCATCCCGCGACCAAGACCTTTCAGGCGCTAAGGATATTCGTAAATCGCGAACTTGAGGACTTGGAGCGCGCGCTCCCTTCCGCGGTTGACGCGCTTGCGGCGG
>CAZRNH010000113.1:1988-2599 GCA_964601445.1 uncultured Candidatus Saccharibacteria bacterium | reverse complement strand
AGACAAGGGCTTCGTGCGCCTCTTTTGTTGTTTTTTTTATTTCAGCCGTTTCTCCGGGAGCAAATTTTTTCAGCACAATATCCATTGCCTCTTTGGTTCTGCGCGCGCCGCCGATGCCGATGCGCATGCGCCAGAACTCGTTTGTTTTGAGCGCGCGTATAACGCTTGCCACGCCTTTGTGCCCGGCGGAGCTTCGCGCGAAGGAGATTTTAATTCGTCCGAGCGGGAGGTCGACGTCGTCGTGTATGACGAATAAGCGAGTAGCGAGTAGCGAGTAGCGAGTAGCGAGCTTTTTGACGGCGTCGCCGGATTTATTCATAAACGTTTCCGGGAGCGCGAGCGTTATTTTCTCTTTGCCGATTTTCCCTTGCGTGATAAGCGCGTTGGCTTTTTTATCAAACGTAAAATCGTCAAAGTCCTGCTTTTTGGCAAAGCGCATCACAATCTCTCTTCCTATATTATGTTTTGTCCCCGTATATTTCTCGCCAGGATTGCCGAGACCAATGATAAGGTACATAGTAAAATCCCAATTTCAAAATCCAAATGCCAAATCAAGCCCAAAGCCCAAAATCCAAAACACTTTGGTATTGGGATTTTGGATTTGATTTGAC
>CAZRNH010000113.1:1516-1978 GCA_964601445.1 uncultured Candidatus Saccharibacteria bacterium | reverse complement strand
TGCGAACGCCATCACGGTTTCTCTTCCTATATTATGCTTTGTTTTCTCGTACTCTTTCCCCGGATTCCCAAGACCAATGATGAGATACATATTTTTACTCAAAAATCTTTTCCGCAACCTTGTGGATACTATAGTAATCAAAATCTCCGGTTTTGGGGACGAGAACGAACGCCGGAGTACCGCCGAGAGTGAATGTTTTGCTTTGCAAAAGCGATTCGGGGTCGTTCGGGTCGCCATCCACCACTTTCTGCGTTACTTTATCATACGATATCGTTCGCGCAAGATCATAGAAACGCTTTAAGGCCGCTTCATCCGTATCGGTTTGGATATGCGAGGCGAGCGTGCGGTACACAGAGAGAATAGTAGGGAAGTCGTACAAAAAGCGGAGGCCGAATACCTTTTTGCGCAGCGCTTCAAGTACCGCCTGCTGCTGGCGCATGCGGGCGAAGTCGCCGCCTGCGG
>CAZRNH010000113.1:0-1506 GCA_964601445.1 uncultured Candidatus Saccharibacteria bacterium | reverse complement strand
CAGACAGCGCTGTACGACTTTGCCGTCGAAATAGCGCCACCCTTTCTGGACCGAGAATTCTTCAGTTGCGCCATTTTCGGCAGGAAAGCGCGGATCATTCACATCTTCCGGTACCAGCACATTTATGCCGCCGAGCGTATCTACGATCTGTTCCACGCCTGAAATATCAAGCGCAAGATAGTAATCAATAATCTGCCCTGTGATTTCTTCCATCTTCAACTTGGAAGCCGAGCCCCCAAGTTTAAAGATGGCGTTGAGTTTGGTGTAGATTTTCTGTTCGGGGAGGTACACAAGCAAATCGCGGGGAAGCGAGAGAAGCGCAAGCTGGCCTGTGCTTGGTTTAACGCTTAGCAGGATGATGGTGTCGGTTAAGAAAGGCGCGGGGTGCGGCACGCCGGGCATTCCCAAAAACAGAATGTTCACCCTGTCGCGCTCCTCGCCATTGAGCATTTGCTCTGTGTCGGCAACAAAATTGAAGGCGAGTTTCGCTAAAGAAAGGGAACTGGCGCTCGCGTTCTCTTTCTGCGGGGCAACCGCGACCGGCCGCAGAAAAAAGAAAAATGAAACAAGCGCAAGGAACAGCAGGAATTTGAGCGCAAATCGCATGAGGTCATCATAACGGAACACCACTTAATTGCCACTATTGACAAAGTTTTATTTCCGGTTTCCGCAAATATGCCATTTTCTTCCGATCGGAAGAAAATGGCATATTTGCTATGGGATGAATTTTTTGGTACACTTTTCACATGAATTTTCGAAAAATCGCTTCGTTTTTCTGGGAGACATTCAAGCTTGTCGTCATTTCCCTCGTGATCATCGTTCCGATACGCTATTTTGTCATGCAGCCGTTTTTTGTGCTCGGCGCTTCCATGGAACCAACATTTGAAAACGGCGACTATTTGATTATTGATGAGATCAGCTATATTCTTGGCGAGCCGGAGCGGGGGGATGTGGTCGTGTTCCGTTATCCGCACAACCCCAAACAGTATTATATCAAGCGCATAGTCGGTTTGCCGGGGGAGGTTGTGATGATTCACGACAAAGGGGTTACTGTAAAGAATAAGGAATTTCCGGAAGGTTTCCCGTTAAAGGAGGAGTATCTTCCCGGCGCGGACACATACGGGAATATGTCGCTCGCGCTCGGCGGAAACGAATATTTCGTGCTCGGAGACAACCGAGAAGCGTCCTCCGACTCGCGGAGGTGGGGGGCGCTGAAAAAAGAATACATTGTGGGCAAGGTATGGGTTCGCGCTTTCCCGTTTGATAAAGTCACGGTGTTCTGATGACCGTATTCCGATGACCAAAGATGACTAAGGTTAATAAACAATATCGGGCGCTGAAAGGAACGTTTGACATTCTTCCGGAGGATCAAAAGTACTGGGAAAAAGTGCGCCGCGCGTTCACGCATGTAGCGCTCGGCTACGGTTTTGAGCGCATTGACACGCCGGTGGTTGAGTTTGCCGACCTTTACTCTCTCTCCGCCGGAGAGGCTACCGATGTGGTGGA
>CAZRNH010000112.1:0-2622 GCA_964601445.1 uncultured Candidatus Saccharibacteria bacterium | reverse complement strand
ATCCGGCGCAAAATGGCTCGTATCCCGCAGGGTTGCGGCAATTTTCTCCCATCGCTTCGTTTCTCCTCGTCGCGGTAGGGTAAAACCGCTTCCTCGTCGCGCCTCGCGCTGAAAGAAAATTGCTCGCAACGCGACTTGGAGGTATTATTGAGATAGGTTCTAAGAACTTGTAACTTGATATGCAAATAATTCTTTTGCAAGATGTGCCGAAACTTGGTAAAAGGGGAGAGATAAAAAATGCATCCGACGGCTATGCGCGGAATTTTCTTTTCCCGCGAAAGCTCGCCGTTGCCGCAGACGCGAAATCACTTGCCTCGCTTTCTCAAGTGAAACAAGCGGAACAACGCTATAAGGACGCAGAATATGCTTCCGTGAAAATGCGTGCGGAAAAATTGCGCGCGCTCCCTCTGAAAGCGCCTCTGAAATGCGATGCGAAAGGAAACGCTTTCGGGTCAATCAATGCCGCAACAATACTCTCTCTTTTAGAAGAAAAAGGAATCGCGCTTGAGAAATCAGCGGTCCTGCTTGCGCGCCCGATTAAGACCCTCGGCAAGCATACAATAAAAATAAAACTCACGCATGATATTGAGACAGAAATTACTTTGCAAGCGGAAAGAGAGTAATGTATTATATCACATTTACCACTTTCAACACTCGCACTTTACCGTTGAACTTTTTCATACGGCGGGATGAAAATTTCACCTGTCCGTTCGTCATGCTGTAGAGCGTATTGTCATTGCCCATTTTTACATTTTGACCCGCGAGAAATTTTGACCCGCGCTGGCGGATGATGATAGCGCCCGGTTGTGCGATTTCACCGGCAAACAATTTTACGCCGAGCCGTTTTGCTTCCGAATCGCGGCCGAGCCGCGTAGAACCCGCTGATTTAGCTGTTGCCATAGTTGAATTAAATACTTATTTATATTACGATAGTCACGACAGTTATTATACGCACAATGCAAATGAAAAGTCAATGAAAGAAAAAATGAAAGAACTATTTCTGAAGTACGGCGATCGTATTTTTCATGCGTGGGAATTGTGCGTAGTGGCGGTCATTTTCTTCGGACTCGGCGCTTTATTCGTGGAGCGGATAATATATGCGAAGCCGCCCATTATCGTAGAAGAGCCGGCGCAAGGATATGCGCTTGCGGCGCCCTCTCTTATTCCCGAAGTAAAAGCGGATGAAAAAACCGCGGTGGCGAATACGCAAAAAAAGACGCCTCTGCCGCGCCAGTACGGGGAGTATGTCGCAAGCAGATACGGCAAGACCTATTACCGCGCGGCGTGCGATAATCGCATCAAAGAAGAAAATAAGATATTTTTTCGCACGAAAGAAGACGCCGAAAAAGCGGGTTTAATTTTAGCTAAGAGCTGTACGCAATAAAAATATGAAAAAAATTTTGCGGGGAATGATATATGCGGCGATTGCGGTTGGTTTTTTTGCGGGGAATGCCGCGCGCGCGGCGCATGTATATCCCGACGGTACGCTCGTTAAAGAGAGGGGAGGCAGTCGCATATATGAAATATTCAAAGACCGCGCCTATTGGATCCGCACGCCGGAAATATTCCGCGCATACGCATTTTCGTGGAAACATATCCGTGAAATTGATTCGGTTGCGCTTGCCGGACTTGCCCGGATAAATCTCATCACATCTTCGGATACGACAAAAATATATTATATAGAAAACGGGAAAGCGCGCTGGGTGGTTTCGCCCGAGGCGTTCAATGCGAATACATTTGATTGGAACTTGATAAAGCCGGTCGGCAAGTATGATTTTGACCGGTATGAAAAAGGGCCCGAAGTGAGCGGAGATATTTCCGGTAAAACGGTTACCGTTGAAATTACCTCTTTGCCTGCTCCACTGCAGGAATCGGCCGTGCCCGCAAACGCGGATTTTAGCTTGCTGTGGAATGTGTGGAATACCATAGAAGAAAAATATCGCAATAGCGGCGCGCTTGACCGCCAGAAATTAGTGCAGGGAGCCGTTGAAGGAGTAGTGAAAGCGCTGGGCGATCCGTACACTGTTTTTTTCAAGCCGGATGAGGCGAAGAAATTTTCACAGGATGTCGCGGGTGAATTTTTCGGCATCGGCGCCGAACTCGGTTATAAAAAGGGGATAGTAGTTATCGCGCCGTTGGAGGGGCTTCCCGCGCACAAAGCGGGCATAAAAGCGGGCGATAAAATTATGAAAATAAACGGCGAATCCACTGCAGATATGACCGTTGAAGACGCGGTAACGCGCATCCGCGGCGAAAAAGGAACAAAGGTGATTCTTCTGATGGCGCGGGATGGTACTGACGCGCTTATTGAATTCAGCGTAATAAGAGACCTCGTGAAAGTGGCGACAGTTGAATGGTCGCGCAAAACAAATGAGGTATTTTACATAAAAATCAATAATTTTTTCGGGAATGTAGAGTCGGATTTCATGCAGGCGGTGAAAGAAGCCCAGGCGGGGGGCATGAAAAAACTTATACTTGATGTGCGCAATAATCCCGGGGGATTGCTTGACGCGTCAATTTCCATCGCCTCGCAGTTTATTCCAAAAGGAAAACTTGTGGTATCAGCAGATTTTGGCGCGGGAAAACGAAAAGATGATTTTACTTCTTATGGCGGCTTGTTTG
>CAZRNH010000111.1:0-2634 GCA_964601445.1 uncultured Candidatus Saccharibacteria bacterium | reverse complement strand
TATTTTTTTCCACCCTCGGCGGTATTTTCTGCTGAAAATCCGCCTCTCTCGCGCCGCCACGCTCCGAGAGGGTTCCAAAAAATAGGTAATTTCGTCATTCAAGGATATAAAAACAGTATATCGGAAACCGTTGATTTTATACAGGAATTATTGTAGTATTGCAACCATAAGAATTTTGCATTTTGATTTTTGCATTTTACATTTTTTACGGCCCTATCGTCTAACGGCCAGGACAACAGCTTTTCAAGCTGTGAATCGGGGTTCGATTCCCCGTGGGGTCACACATCCTCGCTCATTATTCCTTATTCTTAATTCGCCGTCACCATGCTCATCCTCGCCATTGAAACATCGTGCGACGAGACCGCGTGCGCGGCGCTTGAAGTGAAAGGGACTATGCGGCGCCCAAAATTTACCGTGCGCGCAAGCGTGATTGCTTCGCAGATAAAAATCCACGCGCCGTTTGGCGGGGTGGTGCCGACGCTTGCCGCGCGCGCACATGTAAAAAATCTGCCGCTTGTATTCCGTAAAACAATGCGGCAATCGGGCGTACGATTAAAAGACATTGACTATATCGCCGTCACACAAGGGCCGGGACTTGTCATTGCGCTGGTGACGGGCATCAATTTCGCACGCGGTCTTGCGTATGCGCTGGGTAAAAAAATTATTCCCGTCAACCACATCGCGGGGCACATTCTTTCCAACTGGCTTGCCCCGTCAAAGGCGGGCCTGCACGGCGAGCATATCGCGTTCCCCGCGTTGCATATCGTGGTATCGGGCGGACATACCGAGTTAATATATATGAAAAAAATGGGGAGCTACCGCGTCATAGGAGAAACAAGGGACGATGCCGCGGGCGAAGCGTTTGATAAAGTGTCTAACATGTTAGGGCTTGGCTACCCTGGCGGACCCGTCATTTCCGAACTCGCGCGCGGCGGCGACCCGTACGCGTTCGCGCTTCCCCGTCCGATGATGCACAGCGATAATTATGATTTTTCTTTTTCCGGCCTAAAGACCGCAGTGTTGTATCTCTTAAAAAAACAACCGAAAATCAAAACAACTAAAAAATTGAAGGCCGATGTATGCGCGTCTTTTGAACAAGCGGTAACGGATGTCGTTACGGCAAAAACCGTCGCGGCCGCGAAAGAATACGGCGTAAAAACGCTCACGCTGTCGGGCGGCGTATCGGCAAACGCAAAACTTCGCGAGACGCTCAAGCGCGAACTCAAGCGCGTACTGCCGAAGGTTTCTTTTTTAGCGCCTGATGTGAACCTCTCCACCGACAACGCGCTCATGATCGGCGTGTCGGCATTTTTCAACAAAAAATCCGCCGTATCATGGAAAAAAATAGACGCCGATGCGCATTTAAGCATTGAGCAAAACGCGCAAATGCGTTAGGATACAAGTATTCTCATGGATAAATTCAACGCCGCATATGATCCGAAAAAGGTGGAAGCGCGCATCTATAAGCTGTGGGAAGACAGCGGATTTTTCAACCCGGATAATCTGCCCGCGGCAAAAGACGCGAAGACCTACACGGTCATGCTTCCCCCGCCCAATGTAACCGGCGTCCTGCATATGGGACACGCGCTGAAC
This sequence comes from uncultured Candidatus Saccharibacteria bacterium, assembly GCA_964601445.1. Classification (GTDB taxonomy): domain Bacteria; phylum Patescibacteriota; class Minisyncoccia; order GWC2-36-17; family WO2-46-25; genus JACQDT01. Next base: position 1,041 of record CAZRNH010000111.1, on the reverse strand, counting down.
GCGACCGTCCAGGATATTCTCGTACGCAAAAAACGCATGGAGGGATGCCGCGCGCTGTGGCTTCCCGGAACCGACCACGCGGGCATTGCCACGCAAAATGTCGTGGAAAAAATGCTCAAAAAAGAAGGGCTCACCCGCCACGACCTCGGCAAAGAAAAATTTTTAGAGAGAGTATGGGAATGGAAAGAAAAATACGGCGCTATGATTTTAGACCAACTGAAACGGCTAGGCGCGTCCTGCGACTGGTCCCGCACCGCATTCACTATGGACCCGGGTTATCAGGAAGCGGTGAAGACCGCCTTTGCGCATTACCGCGAAAAGGGGCTTTTGTATCGGGGCGAACGCGTCATCAATTGGTGCGCGCGATGCGCGACCAGCTTGTCGGACCTTGAGGTTGAATACGAGGAAGAGAAAGGAATTTTATATTACATAAAATATCCGCTTGCAGTTAAAAGTCAAATGCCGAATGCCGCCTATCTTGTCGTCGCGACGACGAGGCCAGAGACCATGTTAGGCGATACTGCGGTGGCGGTGCACCCCGATGACGCGCGCTACCGCGCGCTTGCGGGAAAAACCGTCATGCTCCCTATTCAAGAAAAAGAAATTCCCGTAGTTGCGGACCGTGCGGTGGAAAAAGAATTCGGCACCGGCGCGGTCAAAGTAACGCCCGCGCACAGCATTATTGACTTTGAAATAGGCGGACGCCACGGACTGCCGTTGATAAAAATAATAGACGAGCGCGGCAAAATGACCGCGGCATCAAAAATATGCGATGGACTGAATACGCGGGACTGCCGCTTGAGAGTCATAGAGACGCTAAAAAATGCGGGCCTGCTTGAAAAAGAAGAGCCGCTCACCCATAATATCGCCCACTGCGCACGATGCGGGAAAACAATAGAACAACTTGCTTCCATGCAATGGTTTCTGAAAATGAACGAACTTGCCGAGACCGCGGCGCAAGCGGTTACCGGCGGATTAGTGCGCTTTCATCCGGAAAACTTCAAAAAACCGTATCTTGACTGGCTCGCCAAAACAAAGGAC
>CAZRNH010000110.1:0-2711 GCA_964601445.1 uncultured Candidatus Saccharibacteria bacterium | reverse complement strand
GTTTACAGTACTCCATTGGCCGACTGTAAACAACGCTAGGGATTCTTACAAATAATGAATAAAATCATCAACCCTGAAATTAGGATACAATACAGCAGACTTCTCGACCCGTTTTTCCAGTCACTATTCAATCTTAGGAAAGAAAAAGGATTGATAGATAAAGATGTTTTGTACAATGCCCCTGAAATAATCGAGGAACAAGTTGCTACATATCAAAAAGAGTGGAAAGCCAGGGAGCAGGTTCTGTTATTTATGCAAGAGGTTTTAGAGCTCAACTTTTACCAATCAACAATCAACGCTTATGTGGTTGGCTCTATGAGAGGCGGCATAAGCACGCCCATAGTCATCGGCAGCAAGCATTCGCCTGCTGTTTTTACTGACATGCTCACGCATGAGATAGCGCACAACCTCATCAGTGACAACAAACAAAACATACAAACAGGATCTATCTTGCTCAAATTGTATCCGGAAGAAACGTTGGTCTGCAGGAATCATATTGTTCTTCATGCGCTTATGAAGAAAATCTTTCTTGAATTTTTTAATACCCCGGAAAGACTGCAGGCAACCAAAGAGCTTGATAAAAAAGCTCCCGATTACACAAGGGCGTGGGAGATTATGGAAGCGCTGGGAGAAGATGCGGTTATTGTACGGTTTAAAGAGCTCTATGCGATTTAGGTAATCATCTTGCATGTTGTCCCCGAAAGGAGTAGTATAAAGATGGTCCTGCGAGATTTGAAACGACATAAGGTCAAATTATTTTACAAAGGGAATCCTACAGCATGCCGCATCGCTGGTTCGTCCGGGATGTGGCATTGCGGATACCCGCCGTGGAATTCAACTTATAGTCGCTTCGGTATCTGCAGGGCCAAAAAAACCTCTGATTTATTCAGGGATTTTTTTGTTTCTCTTATGCGCGGCATTTCCTGAACTTTTTCCCCGAGCCGCAGGGACATGTTTCATGTTCATAAAGTTTTCCCGTATCAGTTACTGCTTTATAGAAAGCGACGGTTTTATGGTTGCGCTTTTGCAAGCATCTTCGCCGCGTTCCGGCGCAGGTATGCTGTTTTCTCTCGTCGCATTCGTTTCTTATTCAGTACGATAATAACATCTGGACAATACTTTCTTACATCAACGAGCGGTTCATGATTTTCACGGATTATGATAGACATATTACGGTTATACCTCTAATGCATCGCCAAGCCTAAGCGGGTGAAACGCGATACTTTCTTTTTCCAACGCATTTTGACACATGGCATATATGCGCAGAAGCATGAAGTCCTTGATGATGGCGTCGTGGACGGGAATGACATGCGCGGGAGCGAGTTTCTTTGCAAAGGCGAGCGCGTCCGTGAGTTTCAGCCACGGTCCCGCAACAGGGAGCGCAAGTATTTTGCATGTATGTGCGCCTGCGACAGAAAGAGAATCGCCGGGGTGAAGCAGTTTTTTATTTATCAAAAATGCAAGATGATGCGGAATTTCGGCGGGGATGCATTCGTGCGGCGCCTCAAGCGCTTGTATCGTGAATCCCGCGATCGTTTTTATTTCTCCTTCCGTGATAGTTTCGTGCGCGATTCCTTCCTTCGCGAGCAGAGCGCATATCTCTCCGTCGGCGATAATCACGGCGTTTTTTGCGTGAATCCGCAGTGCATCGGGAAAATAGTGGTCCGGATGTTTATGCGTGATGACAATTACATCAACAGTCCCGATGTCTTCCGGCTTTATTTCTTTCTCAATAAACGAAAATGCGCCTGGGTCAATGAGTAGTTTTCTTCCGTTTTCTTCCACCAGCAGGCACGAATGAAAGTATTTGCTAATTATCATTTTTAAAGTATACTCTTTTTATGTATATTATCAAAAATATTTTTGCGCGGGAAATTCTTGATTCCCGCGGGAATCCGACGATAGAGGCGGATGTTATTTTAGCGGATGGTTCTTTGGGGCGCGCCGCCGTTCCCTCGGGCGCTTCCACGGGAATGCACGAGGCAACGGAGCTTCGCGACGGCGACCGCGCGCGATACGGAGGGAAGGGGGTTTTGCGGGCGGTCCGCAATGTAAGCGCAACAATCGCGCCCGCAATTGAGGGAAAATCATTTGACCAGGCCGGTTTGGATGGCGCGCTTATTGCGCTTGATGGCACGGAGCAGAAAAGCAATCTTGGCGCAAACGCTATTTTGGCCGTTTCTCTGTCGTTTGCGCGCGCCGCCGCGGAAAGCGAGCGCATCGCTTTATACGAGTATTTTCGGCGCGTAAGCGGTACCGCGGAAGGGGAGCTTTCCATTCCGACGCCGCTCATGAATATTTTAAACGGCGGAAGGCATGCGGAACATTCTACGGACATTCAGGAGTTTATGATAGCGCCTTCAGGCGCGCCGTCGTTTCGCGAGGCGTTGAGATGCGGGGCGGAAATTTTTCACGCGCTGAAAAAAATAATTTCCGCGCGCGGATTTTCAACCGCGGTGGGAGATGAAGGCGGGTTCGCGCCCGACCTTAGGTCCAACTCGGAGGCGATTGAGGTGATTCTGGAGGCGATAAAACAGGCGGGGTATAAGACGGGCAAGGATGTATATATCGCCCTGGATCCAGCAGCAAGTTCTTTTTATGAAAGCGGCAAATATATACTGGAGGCAGAGACAAAGAAAGAAAATTCCAGCGCTGATATGATAAATTTTTATGAAAGATGGGTGAAGGCATATCCCATAATCTCTATAGAG
>CAZRNH010000109.1:1009-2755 GCA_964601445.1 uncultured Candidatus Saccharibacteria bacterium | reverse complement strand
GGACCTGCGATAGTGGTGATATGCGGACCGAAACGGATGGATTATCGCAGGAATCTGGATCTGCTTGATATGTTGAGTGATGTATTAAGATAGGCGGAAAAAATATCATTTCATAATCCAAAATACATACTACGATGGAAGAAATAAATAATAAGGAACATGCGGAAAAGCAGGAGCGCCCCCTTTCGGAAGTTGAGATTCTGCAGGCAAAATATGCCGAATGCGAAAAAGAAAGGATTGTATTGATAGAAGTATCTCAACGATTAAAAGCTGATTTTGCGAATGCGAAAAAAGAACAAGAAAAAACACTGCAGACATTCGCGCAGTATGCGTCAAAAGAAGTATTGTTGAAGCTTATGCCGATATTCCACAGTTTTGAACTGACTTTAACATATTTACCAAAAGAGCTTGAAGGTAACGGATGGGCGCAGGGAGTGCGGCATATTATAGGTCAGGTTGATGCGGCGTTGAAGGATGCGGGTGTTGCGGAAATTCCCGCGCTTGGCATGCAATTTAATCCGGCAATTCATGAGGCGGTGGCCGAAGTTGAATCATCTGCGGAAGAAGAAGGAAAAATTATGCAGGTTATGCAAAAAGGATACACATTAAACGGAGAAGTGCTTTTTCCGGCAAAAGTAAAAGTAACTAAAAAAATCATACAACATGAAGCATGAAGCGTGAAACATACGGATGTTTCAAGTTTCATGTCTCATGTCTCAAGAAATTATGTCAAAAATTTTAGGAATTGATTTAGGGACGACGAATTCCGCTATGGCGGTTATGGAGGGCGGCGAGCCGAGAGTGATAGAGAGCAAGGAGGGGAACCGTACTATGCCTTCCATGGTTGCGCTTTCAAAAAGCGGCGACCGTCTTGTGGGTTTGCTGGCGAAACGGCAGGCGGTTACTAATTCAAAAAATACTATTTTCTCGGCGAAACGGCTTATGGGGCATAGATTTTCCGATGCGGAAGTGCAAAAGGACAAACAGTGGCTTTCGTATGAAATTCGTTCAGCGTCAAACGGAGGCGTTGAAATAAAAATGGGAGACAAATGGCATTCTCCGCAGGAGGTCTCCGCGATGATACTGGCAAAAATGAAGCATGACGCGGAAGATAAGCTCGGCATGAAAATTGAAGAGGCCATCATCACCGTGCCTGCGTATTTTGACGACAGTCAGCGGAAAGCGACCAAAGACGCCGGAGAAATTGCCGGCTTCAAGGTGCGCCGCATTATCAATGAGCCGACCGCGGCGGCGCTTGCGTACGGATTTGACAAAAAGAAAAATGAAAAAGTGGTGGTGTATGATTTCGGCGGAGGGACATTTGATATTTCCGTGCTTGAGATGGCCGATGATACCATAGAAGTGAAGGCGACCGGCGGCGATACGCATCTGGGCGGCGATGATTTTGACCAGCGCATTATCAACTGGCTCGCTCAAGAATTTAAAAAAGACCAGGGCATAGATTTATCCAAAGATGTGCTTGCGCTTCAGCGGTTGAAAGAGGGCGCCGAGAAGGCGAAACATGAGCTTTCCAGCACGGTGGAGACCGAGGTGAATATCCCTTTTATTACATCCGGAGAGGACGGGCCGCGGCATTTGAATGTGAAGATGACGCGGGCTAAACTTGAAGAGCTTGTGGGCGACTATATTGAAAAATCAATCAAGCTGACCAAAAAAACAGTGGAAGAAGCGAAGTTTAAAATAAGCGAAATACACGAAGTGATTTTAGTGGGCGGACAGACGCGC
>CAZRNH010000109.1:0-988 GCA_964601445.1 uncultured Candidatus Saccharibacteria bacterium | reverse complement strand
TGCCGAAAATACAGGAGGAAGTGAAAAAACTTTTCGGCAAAGAGCCGCATAAAGGCATTAATCCCGACGAGGTGGTCGCGGTGGGCGCCGCGGTGCAAGCGGGCGTATTGCAGGGAGAGGTAAGAGATATTTTATTGCTTGATGTGACTCCTTTATCGCTTGGCATTGAGACGCAGGGCGGCGTGTGTACGAAAATGATTGAAAAAAACACCACTATTCCCGTATCCAAATCGCAGATATTTTCCACTGCGGCCGACAGTCAGACCTCCGTTGAAGTGCATGTGCTTCAAGGCGAACGCGAAATGGCTCATGATAATAAATCGCTTGGACGGTTTATTTTAGACGGTATTCCGCCCGCGCCGCGCGGCATACCGCAAGTGGAAGTGTCGTTTGACATAGATGCCAGCGGCATTTTAAGCGTAAAAGCGAAAGATAAAGCGACGGGCAAAGAGCAATCCGTGCGCATTGAAGCGTCTTCCGGTCTTTCTAAAGATGAAATAGAACGAATGAAGCAGGATGCGCAGGTAAACGCCGACGCGGATAAGAAGAAAAAGGAAAATGCGGAAGCGAAAAACAGCGCTGAAACAGGGGTATATGCGGCGGAAAAGATGATGCGTGAATTTGCCGCGAAGATAAAAGAAGAGGAAAAGAAAGAATTGGAGGCGAAGATAGAGGCGGTAAAAAAAGTAAAAGACGGAGGCGATGCCGCCGCGATTACAGCGGCGGCCAGTGACCTCTCTGCGGCGCTTCAGAAAATAGGAGCGGAAATGTATAAGAATCAGCCGTCGTCCGCCGAGCCGAAAAAAGACGATGAAAAAAAGGACGGGCCGAAAGAAGGGCCGATAGAGGGTGAGTTTGAAGAAAAAAAGTAATCTGATTTGTGAGGAATATCAGCCATAATCTCGTTGCGGGACGCTCTGTGGGTCTCCCCCTTGAAGAATGTCTCGCAGTTCCGATGAGCTTGGTGTCGCCGTGGGCGACTCATCGG
>CAZRNH010000108.1:0-2792 GCA_964601445.1 uncultured Candidatus Saccharibacteria bacterium | reverse complement strand
AAAGCATACCGAGAATCCGCGATTTCTGAAAAAATTTAAAAATGTTCCGCTAACTCCATTTCCATTAAAATGTAGAGATAGAACATTTTTAAATTTTAGAAATCGGGACAAAAGCGGCGCTCTACCGACTGAGCTATCGGCCCACCAAAGCATACCGAGAATCCGCGATTTCTGAAAAAATTTAAAAATGTTCCGCTAACTTCTCAATCTCTTTTCTCTTCTTAAGAGATTTAAGACGCAACTCCTCCCTCCGCGCTTCTCCTAATGTTGAAAAACTTTTTATATAAACAACTACCCATGGTTTCTTATACTTTGTAGATCGTACCATGCCATTGTTATGCATTTTCAACCGTTTTTCAACATCACCGGATACGCCAATATAATAAGTACCAAAATTCTTTGATATTAAAATGTAGAGATGGAACATTTTAAAATTTTAGAAATCGGGACAAAAGCGGCGCTCTACCGATTGAGCTAAGGGCCCTGTGAGACCGAGATACACAAAATTATACAGGAAATGCGGGAAAAATCAATCTAAAGAGTATTGAAATGGGTTCTATAACCCTTCCTTTTTTAATGCATCTAATAACTCTTTCTGACGATGGGATAATTTTACGGGCGTCTCAACTAATATCGTAATAAATAAATCACCCTTACCGTAGCCGGATTTTTTGGGCATTCCTTTTCCGGGCACGCGCATTACCGTTCCCGATTGCACGCCCGCGGGAATTGAAAGGATGATAGGCCCCCATAGCGTCTTTATCTCTTTTTTACCGCCGAATACCGCCTGCGAAAAAGATACGCGCGAAGTGCCGTATATATCAATTCCTTGCCGGGAAAACTCCGGATGCACAGCGACAGATACTATGACATGCAAATCGCCCGCCTTGCCGCCGTAAGGCGCATCCTCTCCCTTTCCCGCGACGCGAAACGCCTCTCCGTCCGCGATGCCTTGCGGAATATGTATCGTAAACGAATCGGTTTCCTGCTTCACGCCCACGCCATGACAACGCGTACATTTATGCGCGGGCACTTTGCCTTTCCCGTAACATTCCGCGCACATGTTCGTCTGCGCAATCACGCCGAATACGGTTCTGTGCTGTGTGCGAACCTCTCCGGCGCCGCCGCAGGTTTTACAAGACACTATCTCCGATTTCGGCTCCGCACCGGAACCGGCGCAATGCGCGCACGCCATGTTCCGTTTTAATTGTATTTCTTTTTTGTTCCCGAATGCCGCGTCTTCAAGCGAAATTTCAAGCGCCACCTGGATATCCTGCCCGCGCGGCGGATAGCGGGACCCCCGCTTGCTTTGTCCAAATCCGAAAAAATCCCCGAAAATATCCGATACATTTCCTCCTTCAAACTCATTGAAATCCCATTGGAATCCGCCAAATCCTTCGCCGCCGCCCGGAGCGCCTCCGCCGCCGCCCTCAAACACCCTCCCGTGCGCATCATACTGCCGGCGCTTCTCCTTATGGGAAAGCACTTGATACGCTTCATTAATTTCTTTGAATTTTGCTTCGCTTCCGCCCGTTTTATCGGGATGATGCTGATGCGCGAGCTTCCGATACGCTTTTTTTATATCCTCATCGCTTGCGGAGCGCGGCACGCCGAGAATGTTATAGTAATCTTTGGGCATAAAATCTAAATATCAAATTAAGAAATTTCTATCAGTTTCTGAAATAAATGGAAATTCATAGAAATTGGCTGAAGTTATTTGTCATTTGGATTTTAACATTTGACATCTTACACTATTAGTATTTCCTTCTCCACCGTCGTTTTTTCTTTTCGCGCGATGCCCACTGCAATCAATAGCCGCGCGATGCCCCATGCGAAAAATACCGCGAAACGATCCACGATAAATCCGAAGGACTTCACTGAAAGAAACACGAATGCGGCAACGAGCGCGGGAACAAAATCTTTATATGAAATAAAATAACGGTTTATATAAGCATTCGCGGCCAGCGCAAGCAATTCTTTTAAATTCTCGCTTCCGGAAAGCCGTATGCCCAACTGTTGCGCGAGTCCGTCTCTTTGTTTTATAACCTCGGCGCGGATGAGCGACTGCGCCTGCGGCGGCGCTTTGGCGATATCCATACCTTTAAGTTCAATGGAAGCGCTCGCCAAAAAAAACTCGTCCAACGACATTCCTTTCCGATACGACGGCATTTGTCTTTCAAGAAATGGCTCTGAAAACGATACCGCGTACGCAAACAATTCCGGCGGTATCCGTATCCCGTCCGCCTGAAACGGATAAAACAGCGCGATGCTCGCAAAAAGAACCGCGATACCGGTCAGCATCGCCGGCGCCCCCCGGAAAATAAGAGGAGAAAAACGAAAGACAAGACCGCTGTCACGCACCGAACAGACCTGTAATATCGCATGCAAAAAAAGCAGAAACGCGATAAGCGCGGCGACGGCATATTCCCACCGAAAACCGACGATAAAAAGAAAAGGAAGGAGAAGCGCCGCGGCCGCGGCGGCCGCCTCAATACGCGAATACAAAAGAGCGGAAAGAAGAAATACGGCGACAACTCCCGCGGCCAAACCGCCTCCCCACGCGATATCGCCTCCGCTTACCGCGCTGAAATCATTTTTTACCGCGCGCCACAAAAACAAAGAAAAAAGAAGCGATGCGGCCATCAATCCGATATATACGATCCGGCGTTTTGACAAAATAATTGGATATTAGAATTCTTAGCGTGTTATATATGCAATGTGCTCTGTGGGTCTCCCCTTGAAGAGCCGTATGTCGCTTTGCTCCGGCGGCAAAGCGCATACTTGGCTCTCGT
>CAZRNH010000107.1:0-2795 GCA_964601445.1 uncultured Candidatus Saccharibacteria bacterium | reverse complement strand
TTGGAAAACTGGAATAATGACCATTATACGACACCCGCGATTGGTTTTCAGTATATCCGTTCACGCGTAAAATGCCAAGAGTTTTATTGATTATCAACAGGTGTTGCGCGCGCTTTTATTTTCCTGTGCGAAAGAAGCCAATATGCGGCGAGTGCGATGGGAAGCCCTATGACAATAATAAGTATGACAGTATCTATTTTTTCAATCCACGCGACTACAGTTTCCATGCTTCCTCCAAACGCATAGCCCGCCGCGAAGAGAGATATTGACCATGCAATCGCGCTGGCGGCGCTAAAGAATATGAATGTGGAGAAGCGCATTTTTGTCGCGCCGGCGATAAACGAAATGAACGGCCGCAAGGGACCGATAAAGCGCGCGATGAAGATGCTTTTTACGCCGTGCGCTTTGAAGAATACCTCCGTTTTTTCAAAGTATATTTTTTTTGCCGCTACCGGTTTGTTTTCCCAATGATGATTATATTTTTTACCGAGCCAGTAGCTCAAAAGATCGCCGAGTATTCCCCCCGTCACCGCAAGCAAAAGCACTGTGCTTGCGATCATATATCCCCTGTAAGTGAACGCGCCTGCGAGCGCCATAATAACATTCGCGGGCACAAAAAGCCCCGTGAACGGAATTGTTTCCAAAAACGCGCCCCAAAATATCACAAGATAACCAATGAAGTTATAGTGCGCTACATAAAACGAGGCGGTGGTGAGCAGGGCAAGTATGTCCATGGCGCGGCTTTTTATATTATGAATAACGAAACGATATTTCCTGTTAAGATAATGCAAAAATCAAACATCAAAAATCAAAATTGCGGGGTAAACATTTTTACAAAGAAAAATGTTTACGATTTCTTAATGTTACATCCCTCCCCGAAGGGGAGGGATGCCTCTATGGGGAGGTGTACAGGAAATATTGTTTCGTAATCTTCTAAAGAATATTTATGTTGCTCCTTATGAGGTCGGGCTTCCACCCGCTGATTCTCAATTATCATCGGAGCTATTTGTCTTTGCAATAAACACGGGAGTTTGGCGATGATTCCCGTTGTGGGAAGCCCGACCTCGCCAAATGGATGCAATGCGGCGAGACCCGACCTCCAACAACCGAAAACCGATTTAACTCCTTTTATTATTGCAAAGACAAATAACCTTGATGTTAAGCTGGGAATCAGCGGGCGGAGGTCGGGTCTCATCGTCGTCGCGCCTTGAAATCATCTCATTCAGTAGGATCTATGTCCAAGACACGAATCTACTGATTCGCCTACTGGGTCATTTTAGAGCTTCTTAATTGATTGTGTGCTCATCCCGCGCTCCTTACGCAGTTTATAAAGGGAGGCGTACATTTCAAGGGGCTTTCACCAGCTTGCGCGGATACGGACAGGAAAAATATCGTTTCGTAATTCAAAGTATCTATATTGTTATGTATAGCAGAATATTTTTTATTTTTCAATCCATGTGGATAATACGGTTGTTTCTTATTTTTACTTATATGGGCTATAATAGCTTGAAAGAAGATTTATTATTAATTTTTTAATGCGTATGGAATCAGGAAACAAGTGGTTGGTCGCGTTTATTTTTTTGGCGGCCGGCATTATTGCCGGTGCCGCGGTCGGATTTTATTATGGCAATAGCCAAGGAGCGGCGGCGGGCAATGCGCAGGGATATGCCGCGGGAAAGGCGGCGGGTGTTGCCGAAGGAATCGCGCAGGGCGAGGCGAAAGTAAAGGCAGAAATCGCCGCACAGCAGAAAGAGGCGGAAAAGAAAGCGGCTTCTGCGGCCAATCCGTTTGCGGGCGCCGCAAGCAATCCGTTCGCGGGTACCGCCAATCCTTTTGACCAGATAACCGCGAATCCGTTCCAATAAATATCTGAAATAAAATGCATAAATTAACTTTCATAATTTTGGCGGGAATCGCATTGTTCGGTTTTGCGGCTTTCACGCTTGCATCATCGCCGTTTGACATTTCGTTTCCCATAGCGATGCTGGATAATTGCGCCGATAAAGACGCCTGCAAAGCGTTTTGCGATGACGCTTCCCATGCGGAAAAATGTCTTGCGTTTGCGCAGGAGCACGGCATTGTGGTGCGAAAAGGCGAAGAAGTGAGAGAGCGGGCAAAGCTTATCCGCGAGCAGGGCGGCCCCGGACAATGCCAGTCGGAGGGGGAGTGCCGCGCGTATTGCGAGAATCCCGCGCATAAAGGAGAGTGTCTTGAATTCGGGCGGAGGCATGGTTTTGTTGATGAGAAAAAAGCCAAGCTCGCGAAAAGAGTGATAACGGAAGGCGGTCCCGGCGGGTGCAAAATTGAAGAAGAGTGCCGCGCCTTTTGCGAGAATCCCGATAATTTTAAAGAGTGCGTCTCGTTTGCCGAAAAAAATGAGCTCATTGATCCTGAAGAGGCGGGACGCATCAGGCGGCTTCCGCCCGTCGGCCCCGGCGGCTGTCGCGGGAGAGAATGCCGCGATTACTGCGAGAATCCCGACCATCAGGAAGAGTGTTTCGCGTTTGCAGAGCAGAATGGCCTTATGAGTAAAGAAGAGGCGGAGCGCGCAAAAAAATTCGCGGGAAAACCGGGTCCGGGCGGCTGTCGCGGAGTGCAATGTAAAGAATTTTGCCGTAATCCGGCGAATGAAGAAGCGTGTTTCCAGTTTGCCGTTGAGAATAATCTTATTCCCGCGCAAGAAGCGGAACGGATTAAGAAATTCAAATCTGCTTCGGCGGGCGGCGGTCCCGGCGGCTGCCGCGGGAGAGAATGCCGCGATTACTGCGAGAATCCCGACCATCAGGAAGAGTGTT
>CAZRNH010000106.1:0-2886 GCA_964601445.1 uncultured Candidatus Saccharibacteria bacterium | reverse complement strand
CGGCGACACCAAGCTCATCGGAACTGCGAGACATTCTTCAGAGGGGAAACCCTCGCGGCGCGGGGCGTGAAATGATTATTTTTCATATTCACCGATGTCTTACAAATCATCTTAAATAATCCGCTATGACAAACACCTGCGTATGCGCAAAACCGGCAAATGCCGGCCGCACGAGCGCTTGCGTAAAAATATTTTCTTCATTCGCTTTTATTTCTTCCACCCAGCCGACCACGAGATTTTTCGGATACACTCCGTCAAGTCCGGAAGTAACCAGTAAATCCCCCGTTGAAAGCGGAGATTTTTTTTCAATAAAATCCATTAATAATAAATTTCCCGCCATGCCCGCGAGCACTCCGCTGGCATTGCGCGCGGCCGATTTCACGCTTACCTTATTTTCCTTTTCCGTAATAAGAAGCACATGAGAAAACGAGGAATAGGTCTTCGCTATCTTACCCACAAGCACATTGCCCGAACGCACCACCGGCATTCCTTCGGCAACGCCGTCGCGGACGCCTTTATCAATTACTATAAAACGAGAAATGGAAAACGGGTCAAAACTCGCGACGCGCGCGGAGATAAGCGACAGCGCTTTGGGAGATGATACCGCAAGTTCGGCGCGCAGAAGATCGTTTTCTTTTTTAAGGTCTTCATGCGCCGCTTCTATGCCCGCGAGCCTTCTGTTTTCTTCCTTCAGATATTCATTTTCTGCATACCCGTCTTTTATGCGGGCGATAATGCCGAAGACCCCGGCAAACCAATCCGTTGTCTTTATAAGCGCGCCCGTAAAAGGAGCAACCGCCGCGAGCAGAGTATTTTCAAGCGGCGCGGCGCCGAACGCCAACCCGCCCGCAACAACAAGAAATCCTATCACTCCCGCCGCAACCGCTCCGCGTTTCTTTGTATCACTTTGCATATTGCGAAGCGATTAATATATTGGAAAATTGGTCAAGATTTTCCAATATAATGCCCGTCCCTATGGCCACGGAAGTAAGCGGGTCTTCGGCGATGCGCACCGGCAACTTCGTTTCTTCTTCCAAAAGCGCATCAAGCCCTTTCAAAAGTGAGCCGCCGCCCGTCAGCACGATACCATTTTTTATAAGATCGGATACCAGCTCCGGCGGAGTCAGTTCAATAGCCGCCTTGACGGATTCAATGAGCGCCGTTATGGAACCGGAGAGCGCTTCGCGAATTTGAGCGTCCGTCACCGTCACCTCTTTGGGCAAACCGGAAAGCAAATCGCGGCCGCGCAAAATATCCTCCGCTTTTCCCTGCTGAACGAAAGCCGACCCGATGGAAATCTTCACCTTCTCCGCGGCCATTTCCCCGATAAGCAATTTATATTCATCCCGTATGAAACGCACGATATCCTGATTGAGCTTGTCTCCTGCGATTTTAAGATTCTTTGAAACTACAATGCCGCCAAGCGAAATAATGGCGATATCAGTCGTCCCCCCGCCGATATCTACCACCATGTTTCCCGTCGCATGTCCGATGGGGATTCGCGCGCCGATGGCGGCCGCGACCGGCTCCTCCACCAAATACACCTCCCGCGCGCCCGCGTTGCGCGCCGCGTCTTCCACCGCGCGCTTTTCCACCTCCGTTATCTGCGAAGGAATACCTATGACCACCCGCGGACGCGGCACGAATCCGAGCCCGTCTTTATGCACTTTATGAATGAAAAATTTGAGCATCTGCTCGGTGACTTCAAAATCGGAAATCACGCCGTTCACCAGCGGACGCGTAACCATAATATGCGCAGGCGTACGCCCCACCATATTTTTTGCCTCCGTGCCGATATGCAAAATCTGCCCCGTCTTTTGATTCACCGCCACCACGGACGGCTCGTTTATGACCACGCCGCGGCCGCGCACATACACAAGGGTATTTGCGGTTCCCAAATCAATACCGAGATCTTTAGAAAAATAACCGAAGAATTTATCAATCATGTATCTGAATAAAGAATAAGGAATTACGAATTATGAATCATGAATGAATCGCTTTTGATTCCTGACTCATAATTCGCAATTCAGAATACTTCGCATGCTAACCAGCTTCGCTTTTTCACTATCCCGTCTCTTCACTTCAACACTATGCGCCTCAAGCGTACCCTCCGATATCACTACGCGCGCTGACGCGCCAATTAAATCGGCATCGGCGAATTTCGTCCCCACTGACGCGTCCCGGTCGTCATACAGCGCCGCTATCCCCTTGTCTCGCAATGCGCCGTACAATTTTTCCGCCTCTCCCGCAATCCGTTTATGCGTCTTTGCATCTTTGCTTGGCACGAACATCACATGTACGGCAAACGGCGCAAGCTCTTTTGGCCATATAATACCTCGCTCATCATGATTCACTTCAACTGCCGCACCCATAAGCCGCGAAAGTCCTATGCCGTAACACCCCATAATAATCGGCTTTTCTGCACCGTCTTTATCGGTGAAAAATGCTTTCATCGCGGAAGAAAACCTCGTGCCGAGAGTAAAGATATTACCCACTTCTATGGATTTTTCTTCCTTGAGCATGGCGCCGCACGAAGGGCACGGCTCTCCCGCCTTTTTTTCAGCAACCTCGATATTTTTTGCCCACCGGCATTTTTCGCAGAATACAACGATATCCTCGCCGCCCGGCGTCGCCGCCTGAAACTCGTGCGATATTTCTTTTGAAAACGATCCGCCGGACGCTTCCGCCACAAGCGCGGCAATGCCGCACCGCTTAAAAATCCTAACATACGCTTTTTTCACTTTCTCATAATATTTCTTCCTGTCTTCCTCCGTCGCGTGAAAACTGTACATGTCTTTCATTAAAAACTCCCTGCCGCGCAATATGCCGGACTTCGCGCGGAGCTCGTCGCGGAATTTCGTTTGTATCTGATACAAAGAAAACGGA
>CAZRNH010000105.1:0-2929 GCA_964601445.1 uncultured Candidatus Saccharibacteria bacterium | reverse complement strand
AATCATTGACATATCACGCATATCTTGCTATATTTTTATGGTAAGGAAAGTATGTTCACTTTGCACATTTCAAAAATGAGGAGGGGTTTAATATGACGCAAAATGGCACAGCGGGAGCATTGCTCATTGACTATAAAGTAATCTTTTTTTTCAGCAAGGAAAAATTTTGCAAAAATTTTTCCTTGAAAGCAAAATGCGGCAATAAACTTGCCGGCATGATTAAAAAAATACTTTTTGAAAGTAATCTTTACGATTATTGTAATGCCACGGGAACAGTGCCGTTTGAGTGGCTCTTTGATTGCGCTTTCACCGCGATAAAAGCGCAACGAAAAAACGGCGCGGAGACAGAAAGAGAAGAGCTCTATCATGTCTTTTCAAAAACATGGAATGAATGCCTGGTGAAGGAAAAAAGAATGACACGCGGCATTTTAAGAAACATAAAGGCGCCTATTGCGCTCATGGCAACCGTCAACCCCGTGCATTGCGACAAAATCCGAGAATCGGATTTTGTAAAAAAACATTGCCGAGTATCTTTTTTACACTCTCCCACACAACATGAAGAATACAATTTTTTATCCGCCACAATTGAAAAACTGGCGGAAAAAGCAGGGGTACTCCCCAAGCAATTTGTATACATGGGAAACGACCTCCCTCAAACGGTCGCAGATGATATCGGAATAAAAATGATCCGGTATCATCGCAAAATACCCGCACGGATTATCCGCGCGCAACTGGCTCATCACGGGCTTATATAACATCCTCCGCCGTCTCTTTTTCGCCGTTGCGCGAATAAAAAGCGGCGGAGTTTTTTATTCGTATATGTTATAATGGATATTTCCATGAAAAAAATACTTTTTCTCATCACGAAAGCGGAAACGGGAGGCGCGCAAAAATATGTGAGTGATATGGCATATGCGGCATATCATGAAGGGTTTGATGTTACCGTCGCCAGTGAAAAAAACGGCTACCTGCGGGAGTCGCTGAAAGAATCAAATATCGCATTTTATGAAATAAAACACAGCGAAAGAGAAATTCATTTTCTGAAAGATGTAAAACTCTTTTGGGAGCTTTTCCGGCTCATACGAAAAGAAAAACCGGATATTGTGCATTTAAACAGCTCAAAAATAGGCGCCATGGGAGCGATCGCAGGAAAAATAGCGGGAGTTCCCCGCATCATATTCACCGCGCACGGCTGGGCATTTAACGACCCGCGCCCGCAATGGCAAAAAATCGTCATCAAATTTATTTCCCGATTCGCCGCGCGATTTCAAGACGCCATCATCTGCGTATCGAAATACGACAAAAAACGCGCGCTTGAATTGAAGATAGCGCCCGAAAAAAAACTGGCTGTCGTGCACAACGGCATTAATCTTTCCGCGTTCAAACCCCTCGCTCGCGCTTCAGCGCGAGCGAGGCTCGCGCTAGGCGAGAAGGATTTTGTAGTCGGCACTATCGCTAATTTTTATAAGACCAAATCACTGGATACGCTCGTGTTGACGGCTATTTCCGCGCGCGCCGCGCACGCAAAATTCGTCATCATAGGCGAAGGGCCGGAAAAACAAAAAATTGAGAATATAATCGCCAAGTACAAACTGGAAAATCGTTTTATCCTTATCGGCGCACTGCCGTCTGCGGCGATGTATTTGAAAGCGTTTGATATATTCGCGCTCCCTTCAAAAAAAGAAGGACTCCCCTACGCCCTTCTTGAAGCTATGGCGGCAAAATTGCCCTGCGTAGCGGGCGCAGTGGGCGGCATACCGGAAATAATCCGTGACGGCGAAAACGGCGTACTTATCCCGCACCTCACGCCGGGCACATTGGGAGATGCCATCGCCGGCCTCGCTAAAAACAAAAAACGCGCGCGGGAACTCGGTATAGCGGCGCAGAAAACCATCGCAAAACACTTTTCACTTGAAGAAATGACGCGCAAAACAATTGCCTTATATCACGCGCCGGCGAATTGACAATAACGAGTAAAAGAGGTAGCGTATAAAATACATAAGGCAGTACATTTAAAATAAATCAATAAGTCAACTTACAAAAGGAGGTATTCATGTTTATGAATGAAAAGGAAGACGAAGTAATAAAAAATAGAGCGGAAATTTTTGTAAAAAAAGGGTCGCGTCCGCATCATCTTTGGATTCATCTGCAAAAAAGATGGCCCGGAAAAAGATTCGTCGCGACCGTATCCATAATCAACGCTGACGCGCTTCCGGCGGGAATACGCAACCGCCTTCACAAGCTACCGCCACCAAATGAAAATGGCGCGGCTCGCGCACTTTTCATTTCAGGCATGAATGATATTAGGGACATTTTCCGCGCGATCAGACGCGAAAACATTGGGAATCAAATCTTTTTTACTCCTTTTTCTTTGCAATAAAAAAACCAGGGAGGAAGCGATGACGGAAGAAGAAGTAACGGTAACAAGAGCAAGTAACCCTTCCGATGTATGGATACGCTTCAGAAAGGCATCGCGGGGGAAAAAATTTATTGCGATACTCACCGTACACGACCACGACTTAAACATTTTGCCGCCGGCCCAACGGAGTCGGCTTCAACCACACATTCATTATCCGGTCTACACCCTCGCCATATTAGGCGTAGACGATATCCGAAAAATTTTCCGAGCGGTCAAACGCGGAAAAATTGGGAATCCGATCACATTCACCCTATCCCCCTCCTAAAAAGCGGGGAAGAGGGGAGCGAAACATCGCTCCCCTCTTTTTTTATTTACTTTGGATTACGATTGTGCTATTCACTCCCGCGCTTTTGTTCATATGTATCGCTGAATTAATGGTTCAAACACTTTCTGCCGCATATCTTCTGCGATAATATCCCATATTCGGAAACGAAATCATCCAGCAGAACGGAAACGCCAAACCGCTGGACACCCTGTTCCCACGCGTAGTCGCCCACTATTTTCAAGACG
>CAZRNH010000104.1:0-2968 GCA_964601445.1 uncultured Candidatus Saccharibacteria bacterium | reverse complement strand
GGAAATAACCGGCGCGCTTGCGCTTGACGCGCGGATTCTGCGGCATCTTTTGGTCGCAGTGGATAAAAAACAAATCACGCAGATGCAAAAGCCGTTCCGCTCAATCGCCGCGCAGGAAAAAATGAAAAAGTCCGCGATAGAAAAAGAAAAAATAGCTGAAACGATATTTAAAGAAGGCGCGCCGCAATTGGAAGAAAAGAAGATTGAAATGGGAGAGTTGGATAAAAAGCTGGAAGAAATATTAAACAAATAAATCGCACAGCTTGAAACCTGAAGCATGAAACGCAGGATTCAAGATTCAAGATTCATGAATTTAAATAAAGCAATGGTGTTGGGGAATGTGACGCGGGATCCCGAATCACGGACCACCACCTCCGGACAAACTGTCACCACTTTCGGCATCGCGACCAACCGCTTCTACACCGACCAACAAAAGCAAAAACAGCAGAAAGTTGAATTCCACAATATAGTCGCGTGGGGCCGGCTCGGAGAAATCTGCGCGCAATATCTGAAAAAAGGTCAGTTAGTATTCGTGGAAGGAAGGATTGAAAGCCGTTCATGGGACGCGCAGGACGGCACAAAGAAATTCCGAACGGAAATAATCGCGGAAAACATGCAAATGGGACCGAAACCGGGCATGACCGGTGTCAGCAACGCGCATGGAACAGGAGAAAAAACATCTCAACCCGCGCCCGCGCGAGAAGAAATACCCTCATTCCAGGAAGAAGAAATAGAAGTAAAAGATATACCGTTTTAGCTTTTAGCTTTCAGCTTCATTAGCTTATAGAGAAAATGTTCCTCCTAAAAGCTAAAAGCTGACGAAGCTATATAAATATGATACGCAAAAGACAAACAATGAAAATGGAGGAGCAGATGAACCAGCAGAAGAAGCAGTGCCGCTTCTGTTCAACCAACACGCAGTGGGTTGACTACAAAGACCCTGCTTTCTTGCGCGGATTCGTATCCATGCAGGCAAAAATGTATCCACGCCAAAAAACAGGAACCTGCGCGAAACATCAGCGCATGCTTGCCGAATGCATAAAGCGCGCGCGCTACATGGCATTCCTCCCCTATACCATAGACGGAAAACAGCATTTCTCCTTGTAATAAACAACGGATAAGAATAACAAAAATCCCCGCATCTGCGGGGATTTTTGTTATTCTTCCGATTCCGGCTCTGTCGCGTCTTCTTTTGTCTGCGCTTCCTCCGTATTTTTCTGAATCTGCGCGATTATTTTCTCCGTTAATTTCGGATTCGCTTTGAGCGCTTTGCGCGAGGCCTCAACGCCCTGCCCTATTTTTTCGCCTTCAAATATGAGCCATGAACCGCTCTTTTTGAGCGCGCCGCACTTTGCGGCCATCGTAATAACATCGCTCTCAAAAGAAATTCCTTCGTTGTACATAATGTCAAACTCGGCGGCGCGAAACGGCGGCGCGACTTTATTCTTCACCACTTTCGCTTTCACGCGGTTGCCTATGACATCCTCTCCTTTTTTAATCTGCGCGGCGCGGCGCACATCAATGCGCACCGATGCGTAAAACTTAAGCGCCTTTCCTCCCGGCGTCGTTTCCGGATTGCCGAAAAACACCCCTATCTGCATGCGGATTTGGTTGATGAAAATCACTGTTGTGTTCGTGCGCGAAATAATGCCGGTAAGCTTGCGCAGGGCGTGCGACATAAGACGCGCCTGTAAACCCATATGCTGTTGGCCCATTTCCCCTTCAATTTCCGCTTTCGGGGTGAGCGCGGCGACAGAATCCACCACAATGACCGCAACACCGCCCGATTTTACCAGTGTTTCCACTATGTCAAGCGCCTGCTCTCCGGTGTCCGGCTGTGAAATCAAAAGCTCATTCACATTGACGCCGATCCGTTTTGCATACTCCGGATCAAGCGCGTGCTCGGCATCCACAAACGCCGCCACGCCTCCTTTTTTTTGGGCATTGGCGACAATGTGCAATGCGAGCGTCGTTTTCCCCGAGGACTCGGGACCAAACACCTCCACTACTCTTCCCCGCGGCACGCCGCCCACGCCCAATGCAAGGTCAAGCGAAAGAGACCCGGTGGAAATCGCCGCCACTTTTACTTTCTTCGCCTCTCCCAACCGCATGATTGACCCCTCGCCGAACTTTTCTTTGATTTCAGCAAGCGCTGTTTCTATTGATTTGTCCCTTGCCTCTTCTTTTGCCATGTATCGCGCGGATTAAGAATTATGAATTAAGAATTAGGAATAATGAATGGAAACACGCTCCCGCGGTTATTCATAATTCATAATTCGTAATTCATAATTCATAATTCACTGTTTAATAATTCTCCTGATGAGCGTTGTCTTCTTCCCGAACTTATTCACCGCCGTTATTTCTATGATATTCATTCCCTTCTGTAAAGGCAATGTATTTGAAAACGCGCCGTCCGGCATCACAAGAATTTCGCGTTCATTGATAAATACATGGCTCTCTTTCTGCGTGATTCCCGAAAACGGAATTGATGAGTCCATCGTCATTATATCATGTTTCGGATTGAGCACAACAAGCGGCGGCGGGGCGTATAAAAGAAAAAGGTGGTATCCAAAATAAAATACGATGCCGACCGCGGCGGCTACCTCAAGCGCTCCCGCGAGTATGCGCGGAGTTAAAAATGGTTTGTTACTGTCAGAACTCATCAATGGAATTGCCTTTTTGATGTATATACACTTCCCGCGGGCGCGCGCCGTCCTGCGGACCTATCACTCCTTCTTCTTCAAGCATATCAATAATCCGCGCGGCGCGCGCATAGCCGAGTTTCAGGCGGCGCTGAAGCAAAGAAGTGGATGCCTTTCCCGCCTGCGCGATGACCTCTTTCGCCTGCGCAAGCAATGTTTCGTCATCTCCCGCCTCCGGCGCAGAGTCATCAAAACCGGGCATTCCTCCTTGCGCGGGCATTTCAAGCGCTTGCGTAATACTTGCCGTTGCCGCATCGGGCTGAAGG
>CAZRNH010000103.1:0-3089 GCA_964601445.1 uncultured Candidatus Saccharibacteria bacterium | reverse complement strand
GCCTTCCAAAATCTCCCGAAGTCGGACTTCGGGAATTTCCGAAGTCCGACTTCGGGAGATTTTGGAAACGGGAAGACCGAAGATGATGTTTCGGAGGGTATAGGCGCATAATATCCGCTAGGCCTCCTCCTGCAAAAAAAAGGGTGGCGCGCTTGCTTGTTGAATTTAGTATTGGCGGGGTTGCCCCTTTTGTTTTATTTAGTATCCTAAAAGAGTAAATAGTAACGGACACTTTGGCATAAGTTATAGTTTTTTTAGAGTATGATTCCCGCAGTTTTATTTCACTACAGGCGTTTTCTCTTGAAACACATAGCGCAGAGGCCGTAATTTCTCGGTTCTTTTGCGGCGCGCGCGAAGACGAAAGCCAAAGGGCTGACATATGGATATCTTTAACGGTGCGGCGATAAGCCTTATTTTTGCGCTTGTCAGCATCGGATTTTTCATTGGCGCGTTCGCCGGTTATTTCACGCGCAAGCGCATCGCCAAAATACAGGCGGGTACGATTGAAAATAAGCTTGATAAGCTTATTGAGGATTCAAAAGTGGAAGCAAAGCGGATTGTGCTTGCCGCGAAAGAAGAAGCGGTGGGCGTTTTTGCGCGCGCGCGCGAAGAATCAAAGGAGCGGGAAGCGCAGATGATGAAGCAGGAGGAGCGGCTTGCTCATCGTGAAGACGCGTTGGAGCAAAAGGCGGCGCGCCATACGCAAGAAGAAAAAGAGCTTATCCTTAAGGTGGAAAAAATCAAACTGATAAAAGAGGAAGCCGATCGTCTTTTGGCCGAGCAGGTTTTTGCGTTGGAAAAGGCGGCGGCGCTGACGAGAGAAGAGGCGAAAGAAAAACTTTTCGCCGAAGTGGAACAGCATAATAAAGATGATTTGGTCATAAAAATGCGCCGGCTTGAAAAAGAAGGGAAAGAGCAGTTTGAAAAAAAAGCGCATGAGATTTTGGCGACGGTGATTCAGCGCTACGCGTCTTCGCAGGTGTCGGAGGTGACGACTACCACCATGAGCATTCCTTCCGACGACATGAAAGGAAAAATCATCGGCCGCGAGGGGCGCAACATTCGCGCGCTGGAACGGCTGACGGGCGCGGAAATTATCGTGGACGATACGCCGGGAACCATCGTGATTTCCTGTTTTGACCCGGTCCGCAGGCATATATGCCGGCTTGCGCTTGAAAAGCTTACTTCAGACGGAAGAATTCAGCCGGCGCGCATTGAGGAAGCGGTGGAAAAGGCGAAAATTGATATTAACGCTGAAATAAAAAAGGCGGGGGAAGCGGCCGCTTACGATGTGGGCGTGGTGGGAACGGACCCGCGCCTCATCAACTTGCTTGGCCGCCTGCATTATCGGACGAGCTTCGGCCAGAATGTGCTCTTGCATTCCATTGAAATGGCGCACATATCGGGGATGCTTGCCGCCGAACTCGGCGCGGATGTGCACATCGCGAAGGTGGGCGCGCTGTTTCATGATATCGGCAAAGCGATTGACCATGAAGTGCAAGGCACGCATGTGGAAATCGGCCGCAAGATTCTTCAGAAATTCGGGGTGGATATTCGCGTGATTCAGGCAATGCAGTCGCATCACGAAGAATATCCGTACGCGACGCTTGAATCCGTCATCGTGCAGACCGCGGATGCGCTTTCCGGCGGAAGGCCCGGCGCGCGCAGAGGCACTATAGAGACCTACATCCGCCGTTTGGAAGAACTTGAAGCGATAGCGAAT
This sequence comes from uncultured Candidatus Saccharibacteria bacterium, assembly GCA_964601445.1. GTDB lineage: Bacteria > Patescibacteriota > Minisyncoccia > GWC2-36-17 > WO2-46-25 > JACQDT01. Next base: position 1,366 of record CAZRNH010000103.1, on the reverse strand, counting down.
TCATTTCCGGGAGTGGAAAAGGCGTATGCCATTTCCGCGGGGCGCGAGGTGCGCGTGTTCGTGCGGCCGGAAAAGATAGATGACCTTGCCGCGCGAAAGCTCCCGCGCAATATTGCCGATCGCGTGGAAAAAGAATTGAAGTATCCCGGAGAAATAAAGATACATGTGATTCGCGAGACGCGCGTGCTGGAATACGCGCGATAGCATCATGAAGCCGAATCTTAAAATGTGAAATCACTTTCATGAATCGTGAAGCATGAAGTATTTTTGCGGATGAATGTTTCAAGTTTCATGTTGCGCGTTTCATGATCTTATGAAGCCGTTTTCCGAAAATATTATTTTTTTTGACACGGAATTTTCAAGCTTAAATCCTTATAAAGGAGAGATTCTTTCCATGGGGTTTGTCAAATACAACGGAGACGAATTGTATCTTGAGCTTGCGCATGAAGGTGAAGTGGACCCGTGGGTTGCCGCTCGCGTCATTCCCCAGCTTACGGAAAAAAAGGTGAGCCGCGAAGATGCCGTCCGGAAGGTGCGCGAATTTACAGGGGGTCAAAAGCCGTACATGCTCGCTTATGTGAATCAGTTTGACGCGGTGTATTGGTATAAACTGCTTGGAGGGGTTACAGATAATCCGTTCCATTGGATTCCTATTGACTTTGCCTCCATGTTGTTTGCCGCAGGCATTGATCCGCAGGGATATAATTGGCGGAGAAGAGAGAGTTTTTTGCCTCAATTGGGGATTGACCACGCGTGGTATCGCGAGGACCACGCGCTTGACGATGCCCGTCTTTTGCGGGAGGTGTATTTGAAAATCAAAAATCAGGAATCAAGAATTAAGAATTAAGAATCAGGAATGCGTGCCTATTGCGTTGTTTTTTGCCTTTTGGTAGAATAAAGCCGATAAGTTTTGCGTGTCTTTTTTGAAAAGGTCGTTCACTAATATAAATATAATACATACATATATATGAACAAAGACGGATTAATAGAAGCGGTGCTTGCAAAGGCGGGACTTGAAACAAAGAAATCGGCGCAAGATGCCGTGGAAGCGTTGTTTGCGACTGTGGCAGAAGCGCTTTCCAAAGGAGAAGAAGTCGCCATCTCGGGATTCGGCACTTTTTCCGCGAAAGCGAGAGCCGCGCGCCAAGGGGTAAATCCAAAAACCGGCGAAAAGATTCAAATAGCCGCAACCACCGTGCCGAAATTCAAAGCAGGCAAGGGACTGAAAGACGCGGTGAAGAAATAAGTTCTGTTCTGTATACACAACAAAAACTCCGACTAATAATCGGAGTTTTTGTGTTTGTCGGTGAGCGGGTTGGTGGGGGGAATCCTCTTCCTCCGAAATTTTACACGCGCCTTTGGCGCA
>CAZRNH010000102.1:2258-3146 GCA_964601445.1 uncultured Candidatus Saccharibacteria bacterium | reverse complement strand
CTTCAAAGCGATTCGCGCAAATTGCATCTGCCATTCCGCCTCCGATTTTTTCGGCGATTCCGGCACAAGAAAAATATCCCGCAAAGCATTTTTTTCATCATATATTCCTTCAAGCGCCTTCAGCGCATTTTCCGCATTCAAAAGAACCGTATTGCCGTAATCAACGGCAAGCGCATATCGCTCTTTCAGCGTATTTTCATGCGCGAATCGTTCATCTTCGGCGTCTTTGCGCGCGCTTGCCAGCAGAACGCGCGCCTCCTCCGCTTTTGATTCAAAAAAATCTATTTCCTTTGAAGGAACGCCCGTAAGAATTTGGGAAAGTTTGAGTTTTTCAATATCCGTTTTCGCAACAAGCTGGTCAAGTTCCGCCGAAGCGGCAGTAACATCCAAACGGAAAAGCGGACCTTCTGCCGAAATAGCCATTCCTTTTTTTACATATAGTTCGGCAACCATTCCCTCAAAGGGAAGATTTATCCCAATCGCGGCGGCAGACACCACTTTTCCCGGCGCCGTCATTTCTTCCGTCACATCTGCGCGAGAGAGAATAATCGTCTCTTCTTTCTCACGCACGAAAACGACGAAAACAACCGCAGTAACAATAAAAACCGCGCCTGCAAAAATCAATTTGTGCCTGCGTAAAAATTTCATACTCTGCTATAAATAATAGCGGTTCCCGTAATAAAGGCAAGAGGAACACAAGCATAAAAAAAGTCCTTTCAAAGGACTTTTTTTACCTCTGTCAATGGTGATTATCTTACAAAGAATTCACATCCGCATCAATGACCTGAAATTCAGCGGTTACATCGCCTATATTAACCGCGTCAAGTTCTTGCGTTTCCGTAATAAGCGGCGCGACTACGGCAGGTTGAAAAAGTTGCGGCTTGACGA
>CAZRNH010000102.1:0-2223 GCA_964601445.1 uncultured Candidatus Saccharibacteria bacterium | reverse complement strand
CGCCAAAGGAATCTGTCCTTTGAACCATATGACAAGCACTACTCCCGCAATGAAAATCAACACTATAAGAAACATTTTGCTTATTCCCGCCGAAATTTGTATGTGCATATTAGTAAAATTATTGTACGGTTGAAGTTGAAGTAGTTGCGGTCACCCCGTCAAGACCTTTCGTAATCTGCGCCAAAGCAGTGGCGGCTCTGCGCACCGCATCATGCGCGCTCTTCACCGCTTCCTGTATGGCCTTCAAGTCGGCATGCAACGCCTCCCGCGTCTTTTTTACTTCGGTTTTGAGCGTCGCTTCTGTAGCCACCGAAATAGTATATGTCTTTCCCGCTTGCGCTTCTACTGCAGATCTGCCTGCTGAAATTGCCGTCTCTGCGCCGGCAATCGCAATCCTTACGCTTGATACATCCAATCCTCTTGCCGCCGCTGTTTCAACGCGACTCTTGACGCGCATTAATACTTTTTCAATCTTATCAAGCGCATCAATAAAATGATCCGATTTTCTGCCGTTCAACGCCTGCATCTGCGCATCTACCTGTTCAACTGTATTTTTCTTCCGCTCGTCCTTGATGCGCGAAAGCCGCGCTTTCAACTCCGCCCGTTGCGCCTCAATTATATTTCTCGTTTCCAGCCGCTTTGCCTCTATAGCATTCCGCACATTCTCCCGTTCCGTTTTTATCTCGCGTTTTGTTCCCTCCTTTAACTGGCGAATCTCGCCGCGTGATTCTTCCCGCACCCGCTGTATTTCATCTCGCACGGGATCGGTTGATGTTGACGAACGCGTTTGCGTGCGCGTCTGCGTCTGCGTGCGCGTTCTTATTTGTGTCTGCGTAAATGGCGCAGTTGATGTCGGCGTCACTGCCGTTCCTGCCGCAGGCGCCGTTTGCGCAAAAACGGGCAATGCCATTAAAAAAGAAAAGAGTGCCGCAAAAAGTGTACGCATCATAAATTATTTTTACTCTTACGCTTTGCTTATTTGTCCAGTATACCTCATGCGCCAGAGCGCGTAAAACCGTTTTTCTGTGGATAACTACTCTACTCTACAATCAAAATACCTTCTTGCCCGCCTTCCCTATGGCCGGGAATAGCACAGTAATACTTGAAAACCCCTGTTTTTTGAGGAGTAAACTCCACTTTTGTCGTTTTCCCGCCGGGAGTCTTTGCGTCAACTTTCAGTTCATCAATAGTGAATGTGTGATTCCCTTCCGCTTTTACATTCACCGTTACTTTTTCACCGCGACGAACGCGAAACATATCAGGCCCGAAAAAGAACGCGCGGGAAGAAATATCAACGCTCTGACGATATATCTTTTCCACAGCCGCAGTTGATGCAGATGATTGATTTTCTTTTATCACCGGCGCCAATGGAGTGCTTGTGGGATGCAATTCATTTTTTTGCGCAGGCGCGCCCGCAAACCCTCTCCAAAAAAGAAAACCGCCCGCCGCCATAACCGCTATGATGAGAATAATAAGAAATGTGTTGCGCATGAGCCGTTTAAAAATAACTCAATATTTTCTCCACCGCATCGTCCAATTTCATGCCTGTTTTGATAAAATAGTTCTTCACTCCCAAACTCTCCGCCTTCTGAATGCCGCCCGCGTCTTTCACATTGGAAACGATAATCACCGGCATCGCTTCCCATCCTTTTGTCCTTCGCATCTCTTCCAAAATCTCAAATCCCCCCACATACGGCAAGAGTAAATCCAGCACCACCGCCGCGGGGCGCTCTATGGTATTTTCTTTCAAAATCTGCATCATCTCCCTTCCGTCGCCCACCAGCCGAAAAGGAACCCCTTTCAGAGAAAATTTCATCTCATACGCTTTCTGCAAAAAAGGATCGTCTTCTATTAAAAGCACATATTTTTCCATGCCCCTATTATACTCCATCTCATCAAAAATATACAACCCAAAGTACACTACTCTATAATCAGACCAAGTTTTACAAGACGCGCTCTAACGGCTCCTTTTTTCCTTGCAAATATATCTGCGAGATCCGCAACCGCAGTTCCTTCGGTAAAAAGCGCGCGTAATTTATCGGGGAGATCCGATGTCCGCCCACTGAATCACGCCCTACACTGGAGCTATTTGTCTTTGAGATAATAAAAGGAATTATGCCAGATTATAGTTGTTGGACATCGGATCTCGCCATATTAAGCATTTGATTTCGCCGCATTGCATCCATCTAGCGAGGTCGGGCTTCCCACAACGGGAATCATCGC
>CAZRNH010000101.1:0-3164 GCA_964601445.1 uncultured Candidatus Saccharibacteria bacterium | reverse complement strand
CGGGCCATCGGATAACGGCAGTCCGTACCCTTGGGGTGGGTATAGCGGCGGTTCAATTCCGCCTGGCCCGACCATGGTGACGAAAAATTCCCGGAGGGTATAGCGGCGGTTCAATTCCGCCTGGCCCGACCAACTTAAACTTTTTTGAAATTCAGAGGCGATTAATTACCCGTAATTAAGGAAGAAAGCAAACCTTTCATAAAGGTTTCACCTTTGTAGTATGCCTAAGATATATAATTATTGTATCAATGAATATTCTTTTGCGTCATTAAACGCAACTCCTGTATACACTGAAAAATTCTCGAAGCCTGCCGTAATTTGTTTTACCGCATTAACAATATCGCTTTTTTTCTTAAATAAGGAATTATTTTTTATTTCCTGACCTATTATAACCTCAATTCGCGACGCGTATTGATTAATAAACTGCATTTCAATTTTTGCCAATGCGATAACACCATTCTCCCCCTTAATGGCAGGCCGATACGCCATAACCGCGAAATACGGCTTCGGAAAATTATTTATAATTTTTACCAAATGCTTAAAAACTGTTTTTTCTTCGCCCTTCCATTTAATTTCGCGCAAATTTTCACGATTACCGTCAAACCAATAAGGGATAGCGAACCCTACTTGGAAATCTGCGTTAAGTAAACCGCGCGTTTGATCATTTTTTGCTTGAACAATAATACGATCAACCTGATCAAGATACTCATTCATAATCTCGGCTGGATCCTCAGAAAATTCAGGAAGATTATATGGCTCAAGATCAAACTGTACTCCATCAAATACTGTATTTCTTGAAATGGCATTTCTTTGCATATTTCGTATAAACTCAAGGGTTCTTATTAAAAGATATTGATGTGATGAGCGAGTCCATAGCGGGCTTCCCACTAACGCGTGAACCTGAATGCCGGCGCTATGAGCGCTTATTAAATACTGTTCTAATTGCCGTACTGTTTCGTCATTAGAGTCCTCAAGATAATTACTAATATCAAGATAAATACGATTAAACCCATCTTCTTTAAATCGCTCCAGGCCAACAAAAGTTTCCGGCGCATGTATTGAACGCCACTCCCATACCCCAACAATGGTATGTACGGGAAATTGAGGACTAAAAAAAATAAGCAATGAAGAAGTTTTGGATTTTACTAAAAGCAATGCTACACAACTGGCGATAAAAAGCGCCGTTAAGATATAATTGCCAAGATTTTTTTTGAATATGCTCATGATGTTGAAACCGTAATTTAATATGTCCAATATTTCGCGCAGAGTAAGCCATTTTAAAATAAGTACAAATCCCTAGTGGAATAACTATCATAATCTGGATAAGTGCATATAATGGAAATAACAAATAAAACCATTGCCGGTTTTTCCAGCTAAAAGTAAAGATAAGCATCCAATATAATACAATAATAACCGGCAAAACTAAAGGATAACGAAATACTTCATAAAGACGAATGGGGGTGCCTAGGTATACAAGAAAAGTAAAATAAAAATAGAAAAATGGATGGCGCCATGAATAGCGATGAAAATTTATAACCGCATGGCGGAACCCCCCCCGACCACGCAAGACGCTGTTTAAACCATGTCTTAAATGTCTCCGGTACATCTGTCCAAAAAACAAAATGCGCATGTCCAACATTATATTTTAACAATTTTGCTAATTTTCCAATCTCAATATCCCCTCCACTAAAAAAAAGCGAGTGATGGGACATGATATCTTTAATCACATCAGTCCTTGCGACCATAGAAGCGCCGGAGGTAAGCCATGGATAAATCTTACGGGCATCCATCGCAAGACGATACTCTACGCCCTGAAGCTTTTCCATGATAGTTTTCTCTCGCGAAGCCAGCACACGCACTGAACAAATATCGTACTTACGATCATAAACATACTGCACTAATTGACCTAAATCTTGATCCGCAGTAGTGTCACCATCAAGAAAAATACAATAATTTGTCTTTACAACACTGAAACTATCGCGAATAATCTCGTCTCTGGCTATTTCTTTATTTATTACAGCACCTAAATCTGAACTCTGAATCTCATTATTTGTTTTCCCATGAAGCGTGTTAGTAAATAACTTCCATGGATTTGGTTTATGCCGTTCTGAAGCTAACACAACATCTGACCGATAAATTCCAAATCTATATTGATGGGCAATCGCCTCAATTTGTACATTAAATTCTTTGCTCTCTTTTGTAGTGGTACACAGTACGGTCCGCTTAGCATATTGTTTTAAAAATGTAATGTTCCGCAAATACCGCATATGACCAAAAATAGGGATGAGAATAGTGAAATCATCGCTTCTTGGGTACATTTTTGGAACAGATTGAACATCTCTCCATCGTGCGCGAAAAAGCGTTACGAAATCAATAAGAGAAATCAGCACCGCTGATATAAAAAATATAAATAATTCCCTAAATGTGGGGATATTCATACGAAAAATAAAATATCTACTTCTATCTCCTTATTTTTTTATATATAATCCGCACTTCAGCAGAAATCGTTTTATTGTTTTGATTTTTCACAGATTTAGATTATGTTCAGCAAAATAAAACCCTGCTACAGGGATCTATGTCTTACCTCATATTTTTTGTAGTGTTGATTCATTATAAAAAATCTCTTATGAAGAGATTTATTTTTATATCATGAAAACTGTTTTTCATCAATATGCCGTGTTTTGCGCGTCTCACCGGATAATAAGAGACGATCCGGTCATGGACGGGGGCTTTGGTATTGAAAAAAGCTCAAGAATGGTGGGGGCTATGTCGGCGAGGGTTTTTTGCGCGCTTAATCGCAGTCCTTTTTTGGTACAAATCGCGGGCACGGGGTTTGAAGTGTGCGCGGTGTGGCGCTCGCCTGTTTCGTGATCAATGTTTGTCTCGGCGTTTCCGTGATCGGATGTGATAAACGCGATCCCTCCGCGCTTCTCAAGCGCCACAACAACACGCGCAAGCTGGCAGTCAACTTCCTCTATCGCCAAAATAAGCGCGGGCACATTTGCCGTATGTCCCACCATATCGGCATTGGCAAAATTGATAAATAAAAAATCAATTCCTTTCTCTATCCGTTCAATCGCGGCGTCCGCTATTTCCCGCGCGCGCATGCGGGGGGCGAGATCGTGCGTCGGCACATCCTTGCGGCTTTCAATCAACACAAACTC
>CAZRNH010000100.1:0-3170 GCA_964601445.1 uncultured Candidatus Saccharibacteria bacterium | reverse complement strand
TTCTTTTATTTCGCCGTAATTTTCAAGGCCGGCTCTCGGATACAGCACATATACACCGTTGGCGTATCCGGAAACCAAAAGCCCCTCTCCGGAATCATCAAGCACGAGGCGCGCGAGATCCGTCTGTTTCACGACTTTTGAATATTTTACGAGGTCAAGCAGACTGATGAAATCAATGTCGGTATCCACGCCGTCCGCGAGCGCGTCAAGCATTTTTGAGAGCTTGATGGGGTTGGCAAGCACGCCCAGACTCATCACTTTCTCGCCTAACGCAACCATGATGTCCTGCTGCCGCCGCGCGCGGTCAAAATCGCTCGTAGAATAGCGGGAGCGCGCGTAGTACAACGCAGTTTCGCCATCCAGATGATTGCGCCATGTCAATTATTTTCCTGAATGCCCAAAAGTCAACCGCCGCGGCATAATCAATGTCAATCCCCGTTACCCGCTCTGCCGCGAGCGTTGCGACCCGCAGGCCGCCGCGGCGCGCCTGCATACCGTACGCATATGCGAAATTTATCTTTTCCATCTTTCCGTATCCGGGAATGCGCACAAACAAGTCGCGCGGAATGGAAAGAAGAGCCGCTTTGCCCTCATCGGTTTTTATGGAAAGCACCATGATGGTGTCGGTGAGGTATTCTCCGTAAAGCGCATCCCCTTTCCCCCGCAAGCCCATAATGAGAATGTCCGTGCGATTATTCTCGTGATAGCCGTTTTCATTGTCTATCTGAAATATTCTGGAAAACATTCTGCCGTTCATCAGCGAAAAGGTCTTTTCCACCTTAAACAGCAAAAAGCTCGCAAGCAGAATAATGACTGTCGCCGCAAGCGCCCCCACCCGTCCGAGCCAAGACAATCGCTTGAACCCACTTCTTAATTGCGTCATTCCTCCAAGCATATTTTTATCTGAACCATTGTTCCATGTCCTCTCGCGACGCTTTGCGACGCTTCATGATATATCGGCGCTTTTTCAGCATTCCCGGCAGAAGCCGCGCCATGCGCGAAAGCGACTTGAATATAAACGGCTCAAACAACGCCATATAGCCGGCGAGCATCGCTTCCCGCGCGAAAAAGCGGCGAAAGTTTTTAAGCCAGGAAACAAAAAAGTCATTCTTGATGAGCGTAAAATGAAAATTCTGCCAGTCGAGCCGCCGCTTGCGGGCAGGGACGGTCGTGCGCTGGCGGATGAAGTCAAGCCGGCTTCCGCTCAGCCGTTTCGTCGTCTGTCGGTCATGCCACGCCACCGCCTCCGGCGCGTACAAGCTTTTCCATCCAAAAAGCCGCATCCGCCAACCAAGATCAATGTCGTCCGCGTACCAAAAGTACTCTTCGTCGTGCGCTTCGCCGAACACTTTACTTGACTCAAGCGCCTCTCTACGCCAAAACGGGACGGCTCCCTCATACGAGAACACCTCCCCAGCCGTTTCGTACTGACCCCGGTCTTTCTCTCCATGTCCGCGATTGATAAGCCGCCGCGATTTGAAAATTTCAAACCCGGTGGTATCAATGACATCGGTCGGCTTGCCGTCTTTCAGCTGGTACACCTTTGCCTGCAGCGCGCCCGCGTCCGGGTTGGCCTCCATGGCCCGGACGGCGTTCTTCACGAAGTTCTTATCCAACACCACATCTGCGCACAGGCCGAGCACGTATATTCCTTTTGTCAGCACCAGACACTTGTTCTGCCCCGCTCCGAACCCATAATTCCTTTCATTCTCAACCAGCCGAAATTCAGGAAATTCCCGCTTTGCAATTTCTCTCGTCCGGTCCGTGGAGCAGTTGTCAAAAATGGTAACCTCCGCGTTCCCGTATGTCTGCGCTCTTACCGACTCCAAGCACTGCCGGAGATACAACTCGCCGTTTTTTACGACAAGATTAATTGATACGAGCGGCTGTTGTTCCATGCTCTGTGTCGCGCGCGAGCGCGAAAACCGCGCCAACCAATATCATAAAGAGCAGAAAGGCCCTTTCGTCAAAAATCGCGACATCCGTCATACTGTACCACAAAATCCAGATGAAATAAAGCAGAAAGTTCAGCCCGAAAAAGTTTAGCACCCGGTCGCCGCGCCCCGCGAAAAGCTGCCACCCTTTCCGCCAAATCTCAACAATGATCAGGATGAATGCGGCAAAACCGAATATGCCGAGCTCGGCCAGAAAGTTGAGGTACAGGTTGTGCGCCGACGCGCCCGCCTTGATGGCCGTGGGGTTGAGCTTGAGCACTACTGGAAAATTTCCGACGCCGACGCCGAGCAGCGGATGAGCCCACACGGAACGCAGCGTCTCTTTCCAAATGAAAATTCTCCCCTGGTTTGAAGTTTCTCCCGTATCCACGATGGACTTTATCCGCTCCTTCAGCACCTCGCGCCCGGCGGGCATATCCTCCAGACGGAATTGCGTTGAGCCAAACACCAAACCAGAAAGCGGCAAAAAGACGAGAAACAGCGCGAACGGCAAAAGCGCCGCCCGCTCAAACGGGAGCCGGCGAGCCCCAACACCTGCATAGGTGTGGGGGCGAGCAAAAATATAAACCATAAATAAAAAAGGAAACAGAACGCTCGCCCAAATGCCGCGCGTGCCCGAAAGCACTATTTCCGCCATCGCCAGCGCAAGCACGCACAAAAGCGCGCACTTTCCCGATATCTTTTTCTCGGCGTAAAAAAGTGCCGTCGCAAAACAGGCCACTATAAGCAAATACAGCGGAAATGAATGGGTGTCCGGGAAAGATGAGAACATGCGCAAATGAATGGTGTCTCCGAAATACGCGAACCATGTATTCGCCCTGATCGCGATATTCGCCCATGCCGTCCCGTAGAGCGTCTTGTTCACGCCAAGCGCCCAGAACTCGGAAAAACTGTCCACATCCATAAAGTAGGCAAGCGCAAGCTGTGCCGCGCCCGCGGCAAGCACAACGGCTCCCCCCAGCACCGCGTTTTTGGCAATCGCGCGGAAGTTTTCTCTGGTCACCACACTCCGGACGACAAAGAAAAGCATCCACAGGTTTACGAAATACACAATCCGTTTTATGCCGATCACAACATCTTGCGCCGCAAAAAGCGAGAGGCTAGAAACGAGAAAAAGAAAAACGGCAAGCGTCTCCACCCGCCACTCCCGCCACGCGAACAAAGACGCGCCCGCAATCCCCTGCCTTGTTTTCCGAGCAAGCAAAGAAAGATTTG
>CAZRNH010000099.1:0-3180 GCA_964601445.1 uncultured Candidatus Saccharibacteria bacterium | reverse complement strand
CGGGGCCCCGAAGCAGAGCAAAGCTCGCTACGGGGTAAACAACCCGCTCGCCCCGTTAGAGATCCGCATTAACATGCGGCAGACACCATCGGTGTCTTATCTCTAACGGGGCTCGGTTTGAGCGGGTCAATGTCTTAACAGCCGGCAGAAATTCGGCTATGCTGGTTTATATCCGTAAAATTTCAGTGTTTCCGAGTTGATAAGGGTGTGCCAATCGTACAATTCCTTGAGAACCCGGTTCCACTGGGTTCGCATTAAGTCCACCAAAGTATAATCTTCAGAAGTCCGACTTCTGAAGATTATGGCGGGCGCGTACGCATTGACGCCGACGCGCGAAAAATATTCGCGGAGTTTTAATCTATGCCAGAGCAAACACTTCAAAGCATTATAGCATAATAATGGTGGCTGACCCCCATTATTGAAATGGGCTATGCCTACGGAACAGGGAAGAAAATTTTTGTCCTAAATGAAATGCCGGTGTCTTCAATTTACAAGGAAGAAATACTTGGCATGCAACCTATTATTTTGAACGGTGATATTTCAAGAATTGAAAAATAATCTATGACAACAATCCACAAAAAAGTTTGGCGGGAATACTTTGAAAAAATTATTTCCGGTAAGAAAAAACTGGAATTGCGTCTTGCCGATTTTGAGATAAATGAGGGCGACACTTTGGTTTTGGAAGAATGGGACAAGGACACAAAAGAATATACGGGAAGAAAAGTTGAGGTTGTCGCCACTTACATTCTCAAAACCAAAGGCCAAACTTTTTGGCCGCCGGAGAAAGTAGAAAAATACGGTTTTCAGATTATTCAATTTGAACCGAAAGAAAATAATTATGGCAACTAGAAACAAAGCAATTCCGGCAGTGTACATTTTTTTAGAAAAAGACGGAAAATTTCTTGTCGCTCGTCGGCGCAATACTGGCTATCAAGATGGGAACTACCAAGTCCCAGCCGGACATGTAGACGAGAGTGAATTACCTACCGAGGCAATGGTTCGCGAAGCGAAAGAAGAAGTCGGAATTGATGTGTTGGCAACCGACCTTGAATTGGTGCATGTGTCATATCGTCCAAAACACGACAATACCGATAACCGAGTAGACTTCTTCTTTCGCACCCGAATATGGGGTGGCGAAGTTAAAAATATGGAACCGAATAAATGCGATGATTTGAAATGGGTCAGTTTAGAGAAATTACCGGAAAATATGACACCCCATGTTCGGGATGCTATGGAGTGCATGAAAAACGGAGTGTTTTTTAAGGAGCTTGGAGTCGATTTTCTTAAAAAACACGGGCTTTATCAACTTTAAGATTAGCCGCCAATTTTTTCAAAAAAGAAAGCCGAAGCTCGCGCGGCTTCCTCCTCAAACCTCTCCTCCGCGCGGGCGAGTCCTTCGCCCTCCCCCTCCTTTGCCCCAGAAAAATAGTGGCGGGGTGCGGTCAGGAGTTCCGAGTATTCTTGTAATAATCAAGCATTTTGCTATGCTATGCGTATATGCCTGAAATACCCGAAAATAATTTTTTTGCCGGCGATGAAAACGAACCGGAAGAAACACCCAACGAAGAATCGCTGAAAAACAGCGCGGATGTTGACGATGACGCAGGAGCCGCATCTCTAAAAAGAAAACCTCCGGAAAAATTTGAAGGTGATTTTATCAAAGATAAATACTGGGGCAATAAAGAATTCCGGGAAGCCGCGGATGTTTCGGCGCGCCGAACAGAAAAGCGTGAAGGCGAGAAAGTGCCGAATAAACCTCAAGAACGCATTGAAAACTACCTTGACCGATTCAGCGAGATAACTGACAGAGAAGATCTGGAAAAACGCGAGCGAGGCATCTCTGCTCTCGAGCGATTGGCGGAGAAAAAGTACATCATCAAGCCGAAAAATATTTCCGATGACTATATAAAAAGCGTGTTACTCGGCAATGAAGCCGAACTGCTCGGATATGAGCGGGAAGATATAAAGGACGAGCGGATACGACAGACCGTACTTGATTCGCTGGAGAATAAAATTCATTCGTCTCTGGATGCATATAGGGTGCCGCCCGAATTGAGGGAATCACTGGAAAGCATGGTCATCACTGATCAAACATCCAGGATGAAACAGTGGCTTCGGTATCTTACCGGAGAAGAAGCGCGTCATGCCCCAGCCGCGCTTCGGTATTGGGCATTCGCGGAAATGCTCAAACAAGGGGATTATGATCCTGTTCGTAGAGAATATAACAAGCGCGCCGACGCGACCGTCGCTATTTTCCCGGAACTTGATCAACAGGCGCTGGCTTTTGTTTTTGATGAAGTGGAAAGACGAAGAACCGGCAAGCCGTCCGCGCTTTCTGCCGGGGATGATGCACGACAGACCGAACTGCGAAGATTGCTTCAAAATGAGAATTTTGGCAAGCTCTATGCGTTCATGCAGGAGTATGTTCGTTCGCTGAAATTACCAACCGAGCGGCTTGTCGTCACTGAAGGAGAATGGAGAATGTTTCCGAAAGATTCACCGCCGCCTGATTTAACCGCCCCGCTTCAAGGTTTCCAGACTAAGTGGTGTATCGCCGGAGAAGGCCACGCGACAAGTTATCTTAAAACCGGCGATGTGTGGATATACTTCTCAAAAGACGCTGATGGGCAAAGCGCTATTCCCCGCGCCTGCATTATTGATAACAAAGAGCGCGGGATTACAGAAGTCAGGGGCATTATTTTCAATGAAGAAGTTAAGCAACACTTGGATGATTACATTACGCCGGTAGTGGACGAGAAACTCAATGAGATGGAAGGCGGCGAAAAATGGGCGGACAAGATGAAAGACATGAATAAATTGCGCGAGCTACACTTCAAGCATCTGCAAAAACAGCCCTTCACCAAAGATGATCTAGTGTTCCTCTATGAAATCAATGCTCTAATCCAAAGCTCCGGCTACGGGGAAGACCCCCGCATCGCGGAGCTACGCAAGGGGAGGAACGCAAAAGCAGACCTTTCGCGGGCGCTTGGTATTCCGGAAGATGCAATCAGCGCCACCAAAGAAGAAGCCCTGCGCGGAAACATTCAGTTTCATTATGGAGACCTTAACCTTAACAACCTCACCTCCGCAGAAGGCCTGACTCTCCCGCAATCAATCGGCGGAGGCCTTAACCTTCGCAACCTCACCTCCGCAGAAGGCCTGACTCTCCCGCAATCAATC
>CAZRNH010000098.1:1320-3209 GCA_964601445.1 uncultured Candidatus Saccharibacteria bacterium | reverse complement strand
ATCTTTCATTTTGATTTTTGATATTTGATTTTTGATTTATCTTCTCATTCCGCCTCCACCGCCTCCGCCGGTAATGCCCGGGATTCGCAAGCCCGTATTCTGTTGAGTTTGGCTCTGCGAAGCACTGGCAGTAATCGTTTGCGTCACAACTTGACCGCCTTCATTCAGGCCGCTGACAATTTCGGTCATGGTGTCATTGGAAAGACCTACTTGGACAATCTGCTGTCGCGGCGTTTGGGTCTCTCCGGTAAATATTTCCACATACGCCGCATCGTTCTGTTGCTTAACAGCGGAACTGGGTACAAGCAAGACATTTTGTTTGGCATCGGTAATAATCGCGGCGGATACGCTCATGCCGGGTTTCACGCGATCATCCCCGCCTTCGTCAAGACTTCGGCGGGCAAGCTGCGTGTCAAAGCCGATTTTGACGCCGTAAGTGACCACTCCTTGGGTGACCGCTCCGACAGAATCAATCTCCGCAACTTCGCCGGTGATGCTCAACCCCTCAATGGCGTCAAAGGTAATGGTGACTTTCTGATTCACCTTGACTTTGGACACGTCAACTTCGTTCAATGATATTTCCGCGATGCGCTGTTTGGTAATAAGCGTGGCGATAATTGTGCTGGCTGATGCCGAATCTCCTTTTTTTGCGCTGACTTTGGCAATCACTCCCGCAAAAGGCGCGCGAACATAATGATCGGCCAGAGTTTGTTTCGCGGTCGCGAGCGCGTCTTCTCTTTGCTGAATGGCTACCTTTTTTGCGCGGATGTCGAGATCATCGGGGCCTTTTTTTATTTTTGCCAGCGACAATTCTTTTTCTCCAATGGATCGCTCGGCATTTACAATTGATTCTTTATAGTCCTGTATGGAACGCTCCGCGGAAAGGAGGCTTGAAAGGTAGCTGTTGGTCGTGCCCGTGTAAGAAGTGAGGCTGGATAGATGAGTATTGGAAAGGGTCTGGGGTTTTAGGCTGTGTTCAATGAGTTTATCCTGATAAAATTGAATCAAATTATTCGCGCTTTTGACCGCTTCGGCAACTGCTTTTGTGGTGTCGTAAGTTTCATTGATAAGCGATTCAATCGCGTTTCTTTCTGAAAATCTGCTGGCTTGTTTGTAATCATCAAAGTTTTTATTGTACACACTGCGAGCCGCCAGGTATTTATCCGCCGCATCGGCCTTATACTGCAAAACTTTTTCATCGTAGGTTCGCACCGCGTTGGCGTAGAAATCAATATTCCATTGGCTGCCGCCTCCAAGGCCGGTGTCGCTGGAATAAAGCATATCGTGAAGTCCGGCCATGACCGACGGCAAGTTGAGAAAAGCGTTGGCTACGGTATTAAATCCGTCCTCGTATGCCTTTTTCAAATTATCCTCGGCTTTTTGTTTGGACTCCTTGGTCTGCATCAAAGAATTTTCGGCCTGAAGCAGAGTAAGCTCGTCTAATGGTTCAAGCAGTTTATCCAGTTCAAGCTTTGCGGTCTCCAGGCTGGTCTCGGCGTCCCTCGCTGTTCGTTGGGCGTCCGCCGCGTCAATCGCCGCCAAGACCGCTCCAGTACTCATTTCTTGTCCCAGCTTGGCATAGAGAGCGGTTATTTCCCCGCTCACTCTCGGTTTAATATCCACTTGATTGGAAGCGGATACCTGGCCCGAACCGGTAATGGAAACAATAAGCGTGCCTTTTTGAACCTGCGCGGATACATAGCGAGCGGCAACGCTTGCGCCAAAAAGATATTTGTATCCGTAATAACCGCCGCCGGCGATTATAAGGATAATAATACCGGTCGCAATCTTATGGCGGACAATAAATTTTACAGATTTTTTATACATAGCCGCGTACTTCAACAAATCGAGGTACTCCGCCCCTCCGGGGCGGGGAGCTCGATAGTTCA
>CAZRNH010000098.1:0-1310 GCA_964601445.1 uncultured Candidatus Saccharibacteria bacterium | reverse complement strand
TTATACATAGCTGCGTACTTCAGCAATGGGTAAATTTTATTTCACTTTCATCCTGAAATCCGGTTTAGGCCACCCCGGGCGCTTAAACGGCCGATGTGATTCGCTGTCTACTCTACGGATACCTAATGCTCCGATATGGTCATTATCCCGTTCCCCCAGAACCACTACTTGATCTCCTTTTTGAAAATCTATACCCAAAGGAAAGCGGGTTTCAGGAGAAATTATGACGGTCAAGGTTTCACCTCGGCGATTTTCCATCCGGAAACCATCCTCCGTAATTTCGATAACCGTTCCGGGATGCACATTTTGACTTTTGGCCAATCCAAAATCGCGATACCAACCTCCGGCAATCGGCAGTTTTCCTTCTCTGGCGCGCATAAAGAATTTTTCGTGAAATCCGGTGCGGGCCACCACGGAGTTTGCCAGGACCGTAAAAGCGATGATGCCCAGCAATGAATAGAGCAGCGGTTTGCGGTATGCGAAAGAATACCGGCGGACCAGAATTTCCAAAAGGATTACAAAACTAATTCCCGCCAGGATGAGCAGCCATGGGAGCGAGGCGAACAACATCATAACTCCTCTAAAGCCGAAAATAGGGATAAACCAGACACCGCTTTGCCGAAGCATAAAGACGGTGAAGCTGGTGAGATACAAAAGCGTCAAGAATCCGATCACAAGCCCGAAAAAGACGAGGAGCGCCTTCAGGACGAAATGCCACCTCGGCCGCATTTTGGCCTGGCCGGTCCGGATTTTAGCGAGGACCGCGTCGCGTATTGATTTCCGTTCCGTTGAGTTATTCACGGCGTTGGCCATAAAGATTTCTTAACGCGACCCTACCGCGCCGCAGCCGCACCCCGACCGTTGAGACGGGAATGCGGAGGATCTCGGAAATATCCTGATAGCTCATTTCCTCAAAGTGGTAGAGGACGAGCGGCTCGCGGTACTTTGGGGCGAGTTTTTCGAGCGACCGATCCAGCGCCTCCCGCATTTCTTTGGCATTCACGCCGCGGTCGGCATAGTCGTTTGCGGCAAGATGGGGGAAGATGGCATCGGGATCAAAGAAGAAAAGGGGTTCACGGCTTTTCCGCTTCAACACGTTTACGAATTCATTATGCGCGATGCGGTAAAGCCAGGGAGAGAATCGGCGCGCGGCGTTGAATCCCTGGATGTTCGTATAGGCCTTGATAAACACCTCTTGCGCGAGATCTTCAATGTCCTCCGAGCGGGAGAGGAATTTTCTGCCGTAGCGTGTTATCTTGTTCGCGTAGCGATCCACAAGAATGCCGAACGACTCCGAGTCGCCGCGTTGA
>CAZRNH010000097.1:0-3230 GCA_964601445.1 uncultured Candidatus Saccharibacteria bacterium | reverse complement strand
CTTCCTCGGCCACTTCGTGACCTGCGGAGACGGGAGGATTCGAACCTCCGAGTCGCCTTAGGCGACTACCGCATTTCGAGTGCGGCCCGTTCAACCGCTCTGGCACGTCTCCGTCGTATATTATGGATTGTCCTTCGCTCTATTAAGATAATGCAGTATGCTACCTTATTTTTCAGGAATATACAAATCTTCAAATGTCCAACTTCAATAAATCTTCCGAAGTCGGACTTCCGAAGATTACTCCTGCAGACAAACCATTCAGCACACCCCTTAATTCTTCAGGTAAAGGCGAGGAAAATTCTGCTTTTTTTCCATCCGGAAGAAAAAAAGAAAGATGTTCCGCATGCAGAAAATGCCTCTTCAAAGGAAGCAGTTTTTGGCGCGCGCGCGAGGCATATTTTTTATCTCCCGCCACAGGATGCCCGATATGCTTAAAATGCACGCGAATCTGATGCATTCTGCCCGTCTTCGGATATACGCTTACCAGCGTAAAACCGTCATACCGCGCGGAGACCTTAAAACGAGTACTCGCGAATCTGAATGTGCGCGCCTTCCCTGGAAGCCCTTTCCGTCGCGCCGACATAACTACTTGCCGTATGCCCGCGCGGCCTATCGGCACGATGATTTCTCCCTCTTCTTTGGGCAATCTGCCTATCACCAACGCAATGTACCGTTTAGAAACAAGCCCTTCCTTGAACTGTTGTTTCAACCACAAAAACATTGCTTGGGTTTTTGGAATAACCATAAGCCCCGAAGTTTCTTTGTCTAAACGATGCACGATACCCGGCCGCAAAGGATCTTCCCCTACTCCCTTTATCTCCGGCCAGCGCGCCAAAAGTCCATTGACCAGTGCCCCCTTTTTATAAGTATGCGAAGGATGCGCCACCACGCCCGCCGGCTTGTCTATCACGGCAAAGTCCTCGCCGTCATACACCACTGAAAAAGGGACTGAAGAATCAGGAAGCAAACTGATTTCTTCAAGCGCTGAAAATTGGACGCTTACTTCGTCGCCGCCGCGCACGCGATAATCTTTTTTTATATTTTTTCCGTTGACGGAAACATTCCCTTTCGCAATAAGAGCTTGAAAGTAAGCGCGGGAATATTGAGAGAAAAAAACAGCAAGCAAAGCGTCAATGCGCATACGCGCGTCTTTTTGTTCAATTTTAAAAGAAGATGTTCGGGTAGTCATAATGCATCGCTTTGCGCACTTTTTTCATCGTCGCTTCCGATGCTGACTGCGCCTTCGCGGTCCCTTCGCGCAACACCAGCGCGAGATACGCCTCATCTTTCGCCAATTCTCCCCGTAAGCGGCTAATGGGGTCAAGGTAATGATTAATCACCTCCGCCAAATCAAGTTTGAATTGCGCATACCCTTTGCCGTCGTATATTTTTTCAATCTCTTGTATCGCTGTACCTGAAAATAGATGATACATCATGAGCAGGTTGGAAACAGCCGGCTTGCGTTTCGGGTCAAACACAATGTCTTTTCCGGAGTCCGTCGTCGCTGATTTTATTTTCGCGCGCACTGTTTCTTTCGTATCGGAAAGAAAGATAGCATTGCCGCGCGATTTTGACATTTTTTGTTTCGCATCAAGCCCCATTAAACGCGGCATTTTGGACAACAGCGCTTTCGGTTCTTTGAACACAGTCCCGAACGCGTTATTGAATGCGCGCGCCGCATCCCGAGTCTGCTCCACATGCGGCAACTGATCTTCTCCCACAGGCACCACATCGGCGTTAAACGCGAGAATATCGGCCGCCTGCGAAACAGGAAAACTCAACATCCCCAGCGACATTTTCCCTTTCGCCGTCGCCTTCACTTCTTCTTTCACCGTCGGGTTTGTCTGCGCGCGCGAAACGGGAACAAGCATGGAAAGATACACGAACAGTTCCGCCAACGCCGGCACGCGCGACTGCAAAAAAATAGTGGACTTTTCCGGATGCAAGCCGCACGCCAAATAATCAAGCAGAAGCTCAAGCGTATTACGCTCTATATCTTTTGTTTCCAGCCGATCGGTCAGATATTGGAAATCGGAGATGATGACAAACACCTCATTGCCTTCGTTCTGCAATTTCACTCTGTTTTCCAGTGATCCGACTAGATGCCCCAAATGCAAAGGGCCAGTCGGCCTATCGCCCGTGAGAATGCGCTTGCGCATGAATAACGAATTAAGAATTAAGAATACGAATAAATTTTCGCTTTCCCGCCTGTATGACTTCCCCGCCCCTTATTTCTCTGCTTCTCTCTTTTACGACTTCATTATTTACTTTTACGCCGCCGCCTTCTATCAACCGCGTTGCGGCGCTTATACTCGCAGTCGCGCCGCTCGCAAACAAAACATAATGCAACTGCGCCGGAGCGGAGAGCTTGTATTTCTCAATATCCGAAGGCAATTCCTTTTTTGAAAATATTTTCTCAAACTCCGCCGCCGCCGCGACAGCGGCCGCGCTTGAATGATACAGCGCGACTATTTTTTTGCCCAACTCCATTTTTATGTCGCGCGGATTCGCGCCTTTTTCCATCCGCTGATGATAATCATCTAACTCATCCTGCGAAACATCCGCGCACAGCCAAAAATATTTTAAAATCAGCTCGTCTTTAATGGACATGATTTTGCCGAACATGTCGTTTGGTTCGTCCGCGATGGTAATGACATTTCCCCAGCTGGTGGACATTTTCCTGCCATCGGCGCCTTCCAACATCTGTACAGTCAGAATATCCTGCTCGGGCTGGCCATACTGTTTTTGAATGGCGCGCCCGGCTTTCAAATTGAAAAGCTGGTCAAATCCGCCAACCTCAACATCTGCTTTCACCTGTACGCTGTCATACCCCTGCATCAGCGGATACAGCATCTCACGCATACTCACTTCCTCCCCTTTATCTATACGGTCCTTAAAATTGCGCCGCGCCGCCATCCGCTGAAGAGAAAAGCTGTCGGCAAGCATGCTGATTTCCGCAAACTTCAGCTTGCCCAGCCATTCGCTGTTGTAGCACAGCTCAACTTTTTTCATATCTAAAATATTCGCAAGCTGTTTCACGTATGTCTTCATGTTCTGCTTGATGTCTTCTTTTGTGAGCATCGGGCGCTTTTCAAGTTTGTCCGACGGGTCGCCGATGGTTGCCGTAAAATCACCGATAATGAGAACGATTTTGTGGCCAAGTTCCTGGAATGCTTTGAGCTTGCGCAAAGGTATGGCGCGCCCCAGATGAATTTTGGGACCGGTCGGGT
>CAZRNH010000096.1:0-3289 GCA_964601445.1 uncultured Candidatus Saccharibacteria bacterium | reverse complement strand
ATTGTATCTCGATGGCGGAAAATTTGATAGACCAAGAAATACAAAGTGAATTTATTTCTGTGACAAGAATTACCGACAAGAAAATAAAAATACGTTTCAAACTCACAGACGATAGTTGGTTAGAATTCGAAGATTATATTATCAGAAATGAGTTCATGATAAACCTTCTGAAAAAACTTGGTTTTTCCATCACGCGAGAAATAGAATTTAGACTGGAAAAAGGTTTAGAAATCTATAAGTTGATAAACTTCGTGTGATGATATCTTAGGTGATGTTGTTTCGTTCAGGCGAGCGGGCAAAAAGGAGGAGCGGGCGGGGGAAAAGAAATAAGAAAAACTCATTGACAATCGTTTCCGATACTATACAATATGTGTATAGTATCGGAAACGATTATGAAAACAAAAAATAGTAAAAAAACCAAAAAAGACCAAAAAAAGATTGGAAGCGCAAAAACGATTTTGAAGCAGGTCGGCTCTCTGCCGTATTTTTCGGTTGATGCGATAAAATCAAGCACGATGGCGGCGGGAGGGTACACGCATGTAACTCTTCATCGTCTGCTCAAAAGCGGAACAATCGTGC
The DNA here is from genome assembly GCA_964601445.1 of uncultured Candidatus Saccharibacteria bacterium. Lineage (GTDB taxonomy): Bacteria > Patescibacteriota > Minisyncoccia > GWC2-36-17 > WO2-46-25 > JACQDT01. Next base: position 2,710 of record CAZRNH010000096.1, on the reverse strand, counting down.
CGCTTAAGCGCGGAATCTATGTATCGCGGGACTATCTTGATACGCTAAAAAAAACGAACAGCATGGACGATTATAGGGAATTTCTTGCGTCTGCTTTGTATGCGCCCGCGTATGTGAGCGCGGAGTATGTGCTTTCCGAGCGCGGTATTCTTGCGGAGTCCGCGTATGCCATCACGGGCATTACGAAGAATAAGACGAAACGATTTTCCAATAGTATAGGCAATTTTCATTATCATCATGTGAAGGACGACCTATTTTACGGATTTAATGTGCTCACAAAAAGCGCATTTCTCGTGTATAAAGCCACAATGGCAAAAGCATTATTTGACTTTTTGTATGTACGGAAACATATTTTGTCGGATAAACGCGCCGTGGAAGAACTTCGGTTGAATGCGGAGCTTCTTACCAACAAAGAAAAGAAAGAGGTGTTTGGTTATGTCAGCAGGGAGGGTTCAGAAAAGATGAAGGCAATAGTTAGGTTTCTTTTTACCTAATAGACATGGAAGAAACAAAGCCGGTAATTAAAAACATTCTCGCGGCGCATCCGGACTCATCGGCGCTTTTTCAGAGAAACCTCATCAAGGAATACCTCCAGATTCTTGTCCTGGATTATGTGTATTCACATCCGCGTTACGCCTCGCTTGTTTTTTATGGGGGGTCATGTCTCGCGCATTGCTTCGGTTTACCGCGGCTTTCGGAAGATTTGGATTTTGTGGATGTAAAAGGGAAGATAGATTTGGAGGAGTTCGCGAAAGATATGGAGAAGTTTTTTGCGGACAAGACCGATGCGCGCGTTTCCGCGAAAGTGCAGAAATTCCGCATCTATCTCAAATTTCCGATGCTTAAGGCAATGGGGATCGCGAAACACGCGAGTGAATCCGATTTACTTTTTGTGAAAGTGGAGGTTTTTAGAGCATTTGATTTCTGCATGGCATATGACATTGAAACAAAGCCGCTCTTTCGGTTCAACAAATCCATTTTGGTAAAAACATTTGATCTGCCAACGCTCATGGCGACGAAAATTCGCGCGGTACTGTATCGCATATGGGAGAAAACGGCAAGGAGCGGGGAAAGGATTATTGCCGTAAAGGGGAGAGATTATTTTGATCTTATGTGGTATCTTGAAAAAGGGATCAAACCGAATTTCAATTGTATTGAAAAAGATATGAACAGGGAAGAACTTAAAAAGAAACTGCTTGGCATTGTGGAAAAAATAGACGCCCGAAGCATCATTCTCGATCTGGAGAATTTTATAAGCGACAAAAACTTTGTGGAAAATCTTGGCGGCACTATAAAAAATATTTTGAAAAGCCAGATAGAGAAGATGTAGAAATTACCTATCATTTGTCCTAAAAGCGTTCAGAATGCGGAATTAAAAAAACCCGCATATGTTCTGCGCGGGGTTTTTTAAAGGAGGTTATTTTACTGCGGCAACCAGTTTGGCGAATATGGCCGGATGATTCTCCGCAAGGCCGGCGAGTATTTTGCGGTCAAGAAGAATATTGCGTTCTTTGAGGCGATGAATGAGCGCGCTGTAAGAAAGTCCCTGTGTCCGCGCACCCGCGTTGATTTTCACATTCCACAGCGTGCGGAAATCGCCTTTCTTTTTGCGCCGATGGGCGAACATGTAGGTGAACGCGTGCATGGTCGCTTCCGTCATTCGCGTTATTTTTGAATTTCTTCCATAACGAAACCCTTTCGTATAGGAACGCAGTTTTCTCTTCTTTTTTGCCGCCATGACCCCTCGTTTGACTCTTGGCATATATATGAATGAATTAGGAATAAAGAATTATGAACGGAAACACAATTCAATTTACGCGGACGGCAGGCGGCGCATTACTTTCTTGATATCAATTCCGCCCAGCGCGCGCATATGATGCTTTTTTCTTCCTTTTTGGCCCGACTCTTTCGCGTTAAAATGGTTTTGTCCGGGCGCCCGGTGCAGTACCTTCCCCGTGCCGGTTATTTTCACTCTTTTCGCGAGCGCTTTGTTTGTTTTATGCATATTTTTTGCGGTGCGCTGGTTACTGTTTTTCTTTTGAAATAATAGTGAGAAATCCGCTTGGGATTTTTTTTATCGGCTGTTCCACGACATGTTTTATTTGTATAAGAGAAAGAAAGCGGCGGAATCGTTCGTGCGCGAAACTCTGGTTCGCTCTTTCCCTTCCTCTTAAAAACATTTCAATTTTCACCTTGTGGCCTTCATCAAGAAACCCCTGCATTTGTTTTATCTTGGTGAGCGAGTCGTGATCGGAAGTGGAGAGGCCTATCTTGACCGCTTTTACCCCGGTTGTTTTTTGTTTCGTTTTTTGCTTCTGTTCTTGTTTTTGCACCTGGTAAAGATACTTGCCGAAGTCAACTATCTTTACCACCGGCGGCTGGGCGGTTGGAGCGATTTCCACCAAATCCAAATCATTTTCCCGTGCTTTTGCAAGCGCATCCTGAATGCTTACCACGCCGAAATTTTCTCCCTTGTCGTCTATGAGCCGCACTTGCAATGCGCGTATCTGATTGTTTACTCTCGGTCTCTTAAGGATTGGATTATGTGATTAGTGATAAATAAGGTGGTGGCGCCGCAGAAAACTGCGGCATCTCGTAGCGTAGCGCAGATCCCGAGTTCTACGAGGGGCAAACAAAAACATAGTCGCTTCGCTTCTTGTTGGTCGCGCCGCAGAAAACTGCGGCATCTCGTAGCGTAGCGCAGATCCCG
>CAZRNH010000095.1:1895-3321 GCA_964601445.1 uncultured Candidatus Saccharibacteria bacterium | reverse complement strand
CTCCTCCTTTGCTTATCGCTCCTCCTTCTTCTTCGCAAAAACTTCTTTTTCTTCCCGCCGCGCCCTTTTTTTCCCGGGCGGTTTTTCACGCGCGCATGGGCGCGGAATATGCGTTTAGGTCTTTGGAGAGCGGATTAAAAATGTTCGCGCGGCTCGCGCTTTTCCCGTTTGCCGTTTTTATTTTTCTTGGCGGAGGCATTCGCGTTTTTTGCCGCCGTTACGGCATTTTTCCGAAAGGGACGGGGCAGAGCGCGGCAACAATGGCCGCGTCCGTTAAGAAATTATTTCGTTCCCGCCCCGCCACCCTCCCTCCCCGCTTTCCCGAACATGTTTTATTGCGTGATATTTTCAGATTGGCGGGACGCATGTTTCGCGCGCGCCGCCTCCGGACATTTCTTACTATTTTGGGAATGAGCGTCGGCATCGGAACCATTCTTTTTCTTGTGTCTTTGGGATACGGTTTGCAGAATATTTTATTTGAACGAATCACGACCGCAGAAGCGCTTTTAACGCTTGATGTTGTTTCTCCCGCGGATAATTCTCTCGTTGTTATTGATGACGCTATGGTTGCGGATATCCGCGCCATTCCCAATGTGGCGGAGACCAGTGCGTTAATTACACTGAACGGAGACATGGCATCGGATGTTCAACGCACGGCCGGCGTGTTGTATGCCGTTGACGATTCGTATCTGCGCCTTGCCGGCGCGCGCGCGGCCGCGGGCACGCTTGCCATAGGGGAAAAGTCAATCGTTGTTTCTTCTGCCGTAACGAAACTGTTTAATTGGGAGGACTCCGCGTCTACGCTGGGAAAGTCAATGCAATTTACCGTTACGCCCTTTGGGGCTGAAATTGAAGCGGCGGCGGACGCCTCCCCTGTCGTTCTGCAGGAGACCTATTCCATCGTCGGCGTCATTGACGACCCCTTTTCCGCGTTTGCTTATATTTCCATTCAGGATGTGCGCGCCGCTCGGTTTTTCGCCTATTCGCAATTAAAAGTGAAGGTGGAAAACGAGCAGTTTCTTGATGCAACACGCGAACAATTACTGTCTCGCGGTTTGTTGGTTTCTGCGCTGTCGGAAACAATCGGTCAGGCAAAAAAAGTATTCACCATCATTCAGATAATTCTTAGTATTTTTGGAATTGTGACGCTTGTGGTTTCCGCCATCGGCATGTTCAATACCATGACTATCGCGCTTCTTGAGCGGACGCAGGAGGTGGGCATTATGAAAGCTATCGGCGCGTCAAATATTGATATCAGGGAGCTTTTTCTTGCCGAAGCCGTAATCATGGGGTTTATCGGCGGCATGGGCGGTATTATTATCGGTTACGCGACAGCGGGGATTTTTAACTATGGCGTCAACGCGCTTGCCAGAGCGTTCGGCGGCCAATCACTTAATTTTTTTCAGACGCCGACATGGTTTATTAT
>CAZRNH010000095.1:0-1885 GCA_964601445.1 uncultured Candidatus Saccharibacteria bacterium | reverse complement strand
TAGTCGCCTTTTCCTCTATTGTCGGGCTGATAACCGGCTTATGGCCGGCGCGCCGCGCTTCGCGCCTCGATCCTTTGGATGCGCTGAAATATAAATAATATCGGCTTTAGCATGGCGGTATTATTTGGAATATCGCTATAATTTTACTTACGCTATAGCGTAAGTAAAATAAATCACGAAATAGAAAAGCTGTTTCAAGAAGTGAGGAGGATGTATCAAAATGGTATACTATATACCACATAAGAAGAACGATATGAAAAAGTACATCAACGATTTTTTGGAATATCTGGAGATAGAAAAGAACCGGTCGCAAAAAACGCTGGAAAATTATCGGCGCTACCTCCTTGAGTTTGTTTCTTTTTCAAACATAAGCGATCCCCTTGCGATTACTTCCAAGTCGGTGCGCGAGTTTCACTTGCATTTGAACCGGCAGGGCTTGAAAAAAAACACACAGGCGTATTATTTGGTGGCGCTCCGCTCCTTTTTGAAGTTTTGCGCCAAGCGGGACATACAATGCCTTTCCGCCGAAAAAGTGGAGTTGGGAAAAATACCGGAGCGCGCGGTTGACTTTTTGGATGAAGAGGAGGTAGGGAGATTATGCGCCGCCGCGGAGGGTTCCGCCGTGAGCGCCCTGCGGGACCGCGCGATATTGGAAACGCTTTTTTCCACCGGCTTACGCGTTTCGGAGTTGTGCGGACTGGACAGAGAGCGCGTCAATATGCGCAGAGGAGAATTCGCGGTAAGAGGAAAAGGAAGCAAGCTTCGCGTGGTATTTTTATCGCCGCGCGCGGCCGCATCGCTTTCCGCGTATCTTAAAAAAAGGACCGACATCGGCACGGCGCTTTTTGTGAGCCATCATGCGGCGCGAAAAGCGGGAGAAGGAATGCGCCTGACGCCGCGTTCCGTTCAACGGTTGATAAAAAAATACGCGGTTAAGGCGGGTATCGTCAAAAAAGTAACGCCCCACAGCATGCGGCATTCATTCGCGACGGACCTTTTGCGCGGCGGCGCGGACATTCGTTCCGTGCAGTCCATGTTGGGACACGCAAGCATCGCCACCACGCAGATATACACCCATTACACCGACAAGCATCTCAAAGAAATTCACAAGAAGTTTCATGGAAAGAAATTGGATTAGAATTTAGAACTTAGCGAGTAGGCAGTAGCGAGTAGGCAGTAGGAATGCCCTCTGTTCTACTCGCTACTCGCTACATTCTATTTTAAGTTCTAAATTCTAATCTAACTATTTTCTGTTTTCCAAACGAAACCGCGGAGGGAGTTTTTCATAACCGGTGATATCAAATGAAACGAATTGATTGGCGATTTCTTTCTCGTTTATGTCAAATGAAGCGCGCACTGACCGCACGATGAAAAGAATGGTAAGGGAGCAGATATATACATATACGCATAAAAGGAATAAAGAAACGGCGGAATACGCATTTTGTTTCAGCGCGGCGGACAATCCTATTTTTTTTACCTGTGCCAGATTGATTTTCATAGAGGCGTGTTTTTAAAATAAAGTACGCCGTTAATATCGGCTTCCGTTTGACCTGAAATGCCGTTGGGAGAGCTGATGGCGATGTGTTGCAGAGTAATGAAATAAGGAGCGTCTTCAAATTCTTTCAGGAGGTTTTGAATGGTTTGGAAGTTACCGGCCGCTTTTAAAGAAAACGCAAGCTCCATTAGTCCCGCTTCATTCAGCTTCGGTATGGCGTCAAAGCGCGGCGCGGCGATATTGTTTGTTTTTACAAGTATGCTGTTCACATAATCGGCTACGGCGGGAAAATTGTCCACCAAAGGAAGCGCGGTTTCCAGTTTTGAGACGGCGGGTGCCACCCGTTCCCGGTCGGTTTTAAGGCGGTCAAAAAATTCGTATTTTCTATTG
>CAZRNH010000094.1:0-3351 GCA_964601445.1 uncultured Candidatus Saccharibacteria bacterium | reverse complement strand
ATTGCACCTCGTCCAAAAACAAAAAGAGCGGTTTATCCAAATTGGTGATCGGCCGTCCGATGATCTCTTCAAAAATATGCATAACTTCGTTGATATTGCTTCCGAGTGTTTGCGTAATTTCATCAACCGAGAGAGTTAGAAAATATCCGTCAATATGTTTATTGGCGTGATACAATTGATACATGACCGTCGTCTTGCCGGCTCCGCGCAATCCGGTGAGCGCAACCCAACGATAAGATTTATTGCCGGCAAGAAATGTATCAAGATGAGACTGCATCCGTATAAAAATATTTCTATTGGGCCGTTTTTTATTCTGCGCGTCAAAAACATACGCTTGCGCGCGAAAATCCGCTTGCGCAATTTGATCATTTATAAATTCCTTGATTTTATCCTTATTTGCCGTCATTTTATTTTGATTTCTTCTTTTTTAGCGACAATTATATCTTACACTAAACTACATTTCAGTGTCAAGCGTGCTTGACACTGAAACAATTTTCCAAATTTACCCAGTATTTTAGCCACTTTTTAATGTATTTTGTAGATTGTGATTCAATCAATATATCTATTATACTACCCCGACAAATTCATCTATTCGCTTATTCGCCCCAGTACCACAGCAAAGCTGGCTACGGGGCAGGCGGAAATTAGACCATAAGAACATTGGAATAGAAAAAGCGGGTAGCCCGAAAAATAGCGCGCAGTACGAGCGCAACCGGACGCAAGAAATTATGAAATTATTCGCGGGAGGAAAAGAGCGCCTGACACCGAATTTCCCGGATTTTCCTTTATTTAATTCGCAATTGGTAGCAATGAGATTTTAATAAAATCAAAAAGCGCCAGAAGGCGCTTTTTGATCACCCAATTTTTGCCTTATAATGATGTTTCATAAATACTTCCCTTTGTTCCTCATTTGCCTTGCGCGCCGCTTCTTTAAAAACCTTTTCTTTTTCCTTTTCTGATGCATGCAAAAAAAACTCCGAAAATCGTCCGGATTCTTCTTTCGGTTTATTTTTTCTAAAAAAATTAAAGATTTTCATAAGCATTTCTCAAGTTTTTCTTTAGTGTACTCCTCTTTTATATATTGGATCAAATTTTTTGAAAACTCCGTTTTACCCGCGCCCGGTGAGCCAGCCATAAAAACCGAAATAGGAACAACCTCCGGCGCGTACTTTGCCGGATCAGTTAGCTCTCTAGCTATCCGAACCTTATTATGCTTTGCAAACTCAATTGCTTGCGCGCGAATTTCTTCATTCGTCATAACTATATTATACCACCCCGCCGACAAATGTAATCTATTCCAATATTCTTCCGCCAGAGGCGGACAGGCAAGAACATTGGAATAGAAAAAGCGGATGGTCCGAAAAAACCGCGCGCAGTACGAGCGCGACCGGCCGCAAGAAATTATGAAATTATTCGCGGAGGAAAATGGTACCTGACCCCGAATTCTCTGCGGTCGGTTCTGTGACCGATGACTCTATGACCGATTCTGCAACCGGCTCTGCTATCGGTTCTGTGGTCTCATCTGTCAGCGTGTCTGCGGAGGCGTCATCTGCGGACACGTCGTTGGCTTGCTCGGTGGAGGTGGTCGGCTCATCAACGATCGCGGGCGAAGATGTCGCTATTGCTTCCGCAAAAATAGAATTCTCTTCGGCCTCTCTTGGAGATATTTCAACAGAATTTTCTAAAAGCCCGTCTTCGCTTTTGACTTTTGAGTTGAAATTTTGATTTTTGCCTGCCCCGTAGCGAGCTTGCTCTGCTTCGGGGATTTTTGAATTTTGAATTTCTTTAATATCCTCTCCGGAGAGACAATATGTTTCGCCGTCGTTCGCCACACTACAATATTCCCGCGCTTTTTCCAGCAAAAAACCCCGCAGGGCGGGGTAAAAGTAAAGTTAGGTTATCTGTAGGCGGACAATTGACTTGTCGCGCGACTTTAATATATACTTAACTTAGTAAGTTCGCATAATAAACTACATTGCCTTGTGGGGCTGAAATGCAGAAATTCGGCTCTACTGCGGAGCGTTAGTAGACTCCTTTGGAGTATCCAACGCGCTACGATGGGGATTGCCGTCCCCCCAGTCCCACAAGAGAGTGTAGTTTTTTATATACTTTATATCTCTTAAACGAAAAGCGGTGGCAATTTGAATTTCTTCAATACCACCGAGATTATTCATTTCAAGCGAACAAAAATAATCTCCATTTTTTAGTTTTTTAATAAAACACCATTCCCCTCGCTTATTATCTTTATTGCGATAAATTTTATCAGGGTATTTAACCACCTCGTGCAAATGATCAATAATAAAATGAAACTCTTCCGCCGGCTTTTTATCAAATAAATGTTTTATGCACCGAGAAGTGATATGCACATTCTTTGCCGAATGATCTATTTCAATACCTTTTGTGACTGCTTTTGTAAGACCGCATAGAAGCATTTTGCGGTCAGCAACTACCGCTTTTTCCGCGGTTCCCTCAATATATTTTTTAAAAAAATCTTTTAAATGCATATATCTGACTTTTTATTACCTTATTAAATTCCATTTAACCACATTTCCCGCACCTTTTCCAGCGAATCCAATAATCGGAAGTCCGACTTCCGATTATTCCGATTAAATATAAAATCTCCGCGATAATTTTATTTTATCTTTGTGCTAAATTGTCCATATGGACAATTTAGCACAGTTTAGATAATGAAAAAGGCGGATGGTCCGAAAAAAACCGCGCGCAATACGAGCGCGACCGGACGCAAGAAATTATGAAATTGTTCGCAGGGGGAAAATGGTACCTGACCCCTATTCCTAATTTATCCCCAGCTATTGACTTATAGCGAGCGCTTGCTATTATATATGTATTCACTATGAAAGAGACCCTTGTACGGATACGTCCGTACCGGGGGCTTTTTCTTTTTGGTCTCTAATCGCCAATTTTCCTTGAAGCATATTAAGATATACAATAGGGATGTTGAGTTTACGCAAGAGAAATGAACAATGATTACTTGGCGAGAGTAATGCGTGAAAAACTTCTTTTTCTTTTAAAAATGCGACCAAGCTACTGTAGTCGCCGTCGCTCGCTACTAATACCGCCTCTTTCAGATTACGCTCGTAAAAATCTCGCATCACATTGAGCACTAAGTCCGCATCGCAGTTTCCCTTCACTTTTCCATCGCCATCATAGGTAACTTCTTTGTATACCAAAATATATCCGCATTTTTGTAAAAATGTGTATAAATCTTTATGTTTCGGAACCAAACCGATAAAAAGATATACCTCCTTAATATTGTATTTTTGCTCCAACCAGCGACGAAACACGCGATAATCAAGTTTCCATCCAAGCGATTTAATTCCTATGTGTAAG
>CAZRNH010000093.1:256-3367 GCA_964601445.1 uncultured Candidatus Saccharibacteria bacterium | reverse complement strand
GTACAAAGAGGAAGCGAACGCGCTCTTGAACCAATGGGAAATACTCCATGCGCGCGCAAGCGCGCTCCCCTCCGCGCCGATACATCTTTCTTCGGCGCATATCAAAGAAACGCTTGCTGAAATTCTCGGCGTGCGCCCCCTTGACGAGAACGCGTCCGAAAATGACATCCGTCCTTTTCTTGCGCGGCGCATCATCGGGCAGGATGCATCACTTGAAAAAATAAGTTCCGCAGTCGCGCGGGCGCGCGCGGGACTCGCGGCGGCAAACCGCCCCATCGCCTCGTTTCTTTTTATGGGGCCTTCCGGCGTGGGAAAAACCGAAACGGCAAAAGCGCTCGCCGAGGCGGTGTTCGGCGCGTCTTCCGGCTATGCGCAAGCATTAAGCAATTTCATCCGCATAGACATGTCTGAATTTTCGGAACCGCACAGCATCGCGCGGCTCATCGGCGCGCCCCCCGGCTATGTCGGCTTTGAAGAAGGCGGCTACCTGACCGAAAAGATAAAACAGAATCCGTACGCGCTCGTGCTATTTGATGAAATAGAAAAAGCGCATCCGCATATTTTTAACATACTGCTTCAAATGTTGGACGAAGGAATGCTGACCGACGCTTTCGGCGAGCATATAAGCTTTCGCAACACCATCATCATTCTTACTTCCAATATCGGCACGGAAGAATTCAACAAAAAAGCTATCGGATTTAAGTCGGCCGGCGCGGGCGGCGCAAAACTCGCCAAGGAATATGAGACGGTGCGCAAAAATGTCCTCGCGCTCCTGAAAGAAACGATGCGTCCGGAACTGCTCAATCGCATAGACCATGTGCTGACTTTCGCGCCGCTTTCGGGCGATACGCTTACAAAAATCACGCAACAACAGTGCGCGGAACTTGCGCAACGGGCCGCAAAAGAAAAAAACATCACGCTGGAAATTGAAGAAAGCGCGCTTGCCTGCATCGCAAAAAAATCACAGAGTGACAACGAAGGCGCGCGCCTTGTAAAGCGCGTTATCGCCGACTGCATAGAATATCCTCTCGCAAAAATGATCATGTCCCGAGAACTTGCCGCCGGAGACGGCGCGCGCATTATCGGCAAAGACAATGCGGTTACCGTTACAAAAAAGAAATAGCATAGTCCAATATATATTGGATGTGCTCTTCCCCGTGTTCTGCGTCGGATGCGAAAAGGAAGGAAGCGCTTTATGCGGCGACTGCACAAAAAAAATCATTGTCCGCCGCGTACCGTCTCTTCTTCATCCTCGAGCTATACGCACAGTATACGCCGCATGCGAGTACAACCAGCCGCTTGTATCGGAACTTATAAAACAGTTAAAATATAACGGCATTAAAGAAAATAGTGAACACTGCGCGGAACTTGTTTTGTCGCATCTTTCTTTGGTGGATTTCATCACTCCTTCAAATACCGTTGCAGTCCCCGTTCCCCTTTCAAGGCGGCGGCTCGGAGAAAGAGGGTTCAATCAGTCCGCGCTTATCGCACAGCATATCGCGTGCGCGCTTTCTCTCCCCTTTTTTACTGGTGCGCTGGCGCGAGTCCGCCACACCGCAAGGCAAACGGAAATGAAAGAACGAAAAGAACGGATTGAAAATGTGAAGGGCGCGTTCACATGCGCCGCGGCACACGCGGTTCAAGAAAAAAACATCATACTTATTGACGATGTCGCCACCACCGGCGCCACTTTAAGCGAATGCGCCAAAGCGCTGAAAGCGGCCGGCGCGAAAAAAATTATCGCTTTTGTTGTTGCGCAATAGGAAAAAAGATGATAGGGTAAACCCCCGCACTAATCAAGAATTGTACTTTCAGCGCGGTTTTTGTAAAATAATCCATGAGTTGAAACCGCATCGGTTTTATGCATAGCGCATGACTGCATAATTATTATTCTTGATTAGTGCGGGGGTAAAAACAGTTTTTCGGGAGGGTTGGCTGAGCGGTCTATAGCGCTGGTCTTGAAAACCAGTTGGGGAGGAATCCCCTCGGAGGTTCGAATCCTCCACCCTCCGCATTATTTAAAATCCTCTTGAGTCCAACCCTCCTGTGTGGTATCATTGGTAGTATATGAAAAGAAATAATTCTGCTCTCAAAACAAAAGCAAAGCATCTGCGACAACAAGGATTGAGTTACAATGAAATAAAGAAACTGATACCTGTTGCAAAAAGCACTTTAAGTTTGTGGCTTAAAGCTATTCCCCTTAAACCGGAATATAGAGCAAGGCTCTATACGAAGCAAATTCAAATACTTTCCAGAGGACCGCAAAGCCAAAAGGAAAGACGGATGCGAGAAGTTGAAAAAATTATCACTCAAGCGGCGAGCGAAATTCATCATCCGCTCTCCCTTGAAACCCACCGCCTTATGGGCGCCGCCCTCTATTGGGCAGAAGGGAGCAAAGGAAAGATGTTTGAACTTACAAACTCGGATCCCCATCTTATTTTATTTATGGTACGATGGATTGAAAAAACCTTTAACATGCGCCGAGAACGGCTAAAGGCGCGGTTGAACATTTACCCCCAACAGAGCGAGAGAAAAATAAAACAATTTTGGTCAGATCTCACCGGAATTCCGTTAACTCATTTTGGAAAGAGTTTCGTAAAGCCAGCCAATAAAGGATATAAGAAAAATAATCTTTACTTTGGAACTATGCGCATTGAAGTGCCGAAAAGCTCAAACATCCGTCATCAAGTATTTGGGTGGATCAAAGGAGCATTGGAACCTATCAACAAAGAAGTTGCATTTATCCAAAAAAGGTGGCAACATCTTACAAAGATGGAAAGACCTGTAAACTTAAAAAGAGGACGCCCCCATAACTCAATTGGTAGAGTACCCGCCTCTTAAGCGGATAGTTTCAGGTTCGAGCCCTGATGGGGGCACTGAAAAACGAATAAGGAAGCAAGAATGATGAATAATGGAAATCAGTTCTGCTGTGCGCTTCTATGTGCGCCATTCGTAATTCATAATTCCTTATTCGTAATTCAAATAAGGAGAGGTGGCTGAGCGGCCGAAAGCACCACACTGCTAACGTGGCAGTCGCCTTAAAGCGACTCGAGGGTTCAAATCCCTCCCTCTCCGCCAATAGAAACTTCACGATTTGAAAGGGTTGCTCCT
>CAZRNH010000093.1:0-246 GCA_964601445.1 uncultured Candidatus Saccharibacteria bacterium | reverse complement strand
GTTTCGGAGGAAGAGAAATCCCTCCCTCTCCGCTCGGAAAATATAGAGCGCCCTCGTGGCGCTTTTATATTTTTCGCGGTAGAATGAAGAGGATTTGAAGGGTATTTCAAAATATGAACTGCTTCATATTTTGAAAACCCGGGCTCTGGAGGAGAAACGAAGCCTGTCGCATCGCGACGCGCGAAGTTTCGGAGGAAGAGAAATCCCTCCCTCTCCGCTCTGAATCTATAAAAGCGCTTCGGATTT
>CAZRNH010000092.1:0-3387 GCA_964601445.1 uncultured Candidatus Saccharibacteria bacterium | reverse complement strand
TTGAGCTTGCGCAAAGGTATGGCGCGCCCCAGATGAATTTTGGGACCGGTCGGGTCAATACCGAACTTCACCCGCAATTGTCTGCCGGATTTCAGCGCCGCCTCCAGATGCTCTTTGACGATGACATCCTCCACCCCGCGCTCCAAAATTTCTTTTATTTTTACCGCATCGGTATTGACCGCCATACTCAAAGCATAGCAAAAGAGAGACGAAAAAGAAACCCCGCACAAGCGGAGTTTCTTTTTCTGAAAAAACAATCTTATTTGGTCAAGGGAGAGTTACTGCCGTGATAACTGCTGATTGCGATGATTCATTCTGTGCATAATCTTTAGCGATAACAGCATATGTATAAGAAGTATTCCGTGTAAGTCCGCTATCCGTGTAGGTCGTCACTGCAGGAATAACGGTAGTGTAAATAGGAACGCAGGCGGATGCTCCGGAAGCATTAGCACATCGGAAAATTCTGTAACCCGACACAAAAACATTATCGCCTGAAGCCGTCCAAGAGAGTCGGATTTGGGAAGAAGAAACCGCTGTAGCGACAAGTCCGATTGGCACGGTAGGCGGCGCAGTATCGGAAGTAACGACCGTACATGTTTTCCCATGGTTAGCAGTCACGACATCAATGTCTCTTTGGTCAATAAGACCATCGGTATTTAAATCATACCGCGCGGCATAGTGAAGAATATTTGCCGACATGACATTTCCACTGACTGCAAGAATATCAAGAATAGTTACCTTTGTGTCGTTATTGACATCGGGAGGCCATGCGTTTTCACCACACCCACTCAATGAATTCGTAGAAATAAACCGCTCAACCACATCGCTAAACCCATCCAAGTCAGTGTCCAGATTCAACGAAGAAGACGAAGTGTTGTTATATGAAGCGTTCACGCCCGATGTAAGGCCTCCGCCCCACCCTTTCAGCACATCGGAAACGATTCCGTCTGACCACTGAACAGTCATTATAGTTGTTTGAATTGCTGATGGATCAAGCGCTCCGCTAATATCAGCCAGAACATAAAGATCTCGGGAACCAAAACCTTGTATGGTATTTATCGTAAAGGGTGCGAGTGGAATTTCGTTCATTGCCGTTGCCTTGCTCCAGTCAAGCATTGATGAAGGACCTCCCCAATCATTATTCGTTCCCCAACCACCTTGATGTTGATAAATGGCCTTTCTTGCGACAGTCGGACCTGTTGGCGAATCAAGCTTCAGCGTAATATACTTCGTTCCACTTAAACGCATCGCAGTCGTATTGAAAAGATTCATATCAGACACGATGGTAGAATAATCACCCGGGGAAGAATTGGTAAACTTAAACCTTGCTATTACCTGATCAGGTGCCGGCGTCATAGCAAGAGGATAAGCTTCCGGATTCTGAACGGACAGGACCGATCGATAAACTCGTTGAGCGACACCAAAGACCGGCAATCCAGATATGGTTACCGCATCACCAGTAATTGCATTGACCGCTTGTATCGGTTTGCTTAGTGCGTTACTCGCGCTGAATCCGAATTTATGCACACGGCCCAAGGCCACATTCGGATACGCGGCGATATCTCCCCGCAATGTAAGCACCTCTGAACCGCCCGCTTGAATCTGCACGCTTAAATCACCGAAAGTTGCGAGCGCTCCGCTTGCCTGCTGAACCATCCGCGCTACAGGCATACCAACTTGCGTACCATCTGATTTGAATAATTTTAAATTCACAATGCTTCCCACCGCAACATCCGTTACCTCTGACATTGAGTCGGTTATGTTTATCTGTGAAATGCTCACGGGACCTTTCGTCCCCGCTTTCAGTACAAATGAAGCAAGTTTTTGGTTGGTCGCCCCTGTCGCTCTATCTCTCACAAACTGCCAAAAAGGAGCCGTAGCCGTATCCATCATTATCGACGAGCCATCCGGCTCTACTGTAATCGCAATGGTTCCTCCAATAGTTCCCGTAAAAGTAGCCGGCGCCGTGGTTAGCGTTTCTGTCCTGATAAACGCACCCGCTGTTCCTGCTCCTCTGATGCTCACCGACATGCCGTCATTGAGATCCTGCAAGGTGATGGGGCCATTGGAGTCAAGCAGTTTTGCTCCACGGGGAATAATCACCCTGGTAGCGCTTGTTGTGTTCCGTAATATGAATGAAGCGACATTAATCGTGTCAGATGGCGATGGCGTGTATATTTCAATAGTTCCCGTAAAAGTAGCCGGCGCCGTGGTTAGCGTTTCTGTCCTGATAAACGCACCCGCTGTTCCTGCTCCTCTGATGCTCACCGACATGCCGTCATTGAGATCCTGCAAGGTGATGGGGCCATTGGAGTCAAGCAGTTTTGCTCCACGGGGAATAATCACCCTGGTAGCGCTTGTTGTGTTCCGTAATATGAATGAAGCGACATTAATCGTGTCAGATGGCGATGGCGTGTATATTTCAATAGTTCCCGTAAAAGTAGCCGGCGCCGTGGTTAGCGTTTCTGCTTGTATTCGAGAATCAACATTACTACCCGTCACAGCAACCATCATGCCATCATTTAAATCAGCGACAGAAATAGCGCCGTTACCGTCTGTCATCCTTGTTGCCGATGAAAGCGTGACGGTATAACTATTTGTTGAGGTGCGGAGAGTAAATAAATTAGACGCAAGACCAACTATGGCGCCGCTTTTCGTTGCGGAAGAATTAGCAGTCGTTGTTGTGGTACTAGTAGGAGTCGCTGTTGACGGGGTTGCGCTCACTATATTATTTGCCGCGACCCAGCCATCCGCGCCGCTTGCGAAATCAATTTTCCACCACCAATACCCGCCGGAATGTACGGGTCCTTCAAGCGCCGACCCTGTCGCATTAAGAAGCTGTTTTCCAAGAATAACACCTGTTGCTCTCGGGGTTGCGCGAACATTCACGCCATATGTTCCGCTTGCTTTCACGCTTTGACCCACGGAAAACTTCACTAAAGCAACTGCGGGCGGAACGCTGAACACATTCGTTCGCCACGCTTGAGCGACAGCACCGTCTCTTTGCACGATCACTTTCGAGTAATATGTTCCCGGAGCTTCGTATTTACAAACCCGCTCGGCAACATACGGATTTATTTGTATGTTCTCAAATTGAGCATCGTAGGGAGTGGTGATGTTTACCCCCAGATCGGACCGATTGCAATAAAATGTATATGTGGCGGGACCGGCGGCGGTTCCGGACGCTCGTGCCGTCAAATCAACTCCGCGCTCGGCAAGAGCGGTATTATTAAAAGCATGGTACGATGCCGACAAAAGCGAGACTGAAAGAGTTTTTCTGTTTGATATGATGACCGCAACAGCTGAAGATGTTGCGTAATTACCGGAAGAATCACGGGCAACCGCCGTAATATTATGTGTAAGATTTAACAGCGTTGTTTACAATTC
>CAZRNH010000091.1:0-3389 GCA_964601445.1 uncultured Candidatus Saccharibacteria bacterium | reverse complement strand
CTCTGCTTATAAGGTAACTCCTCCGGTTTTTCCGGAGGTGTTTCCTCTGCTTATAAGGTAACTCCTCCGGTTTTTCCGGAGGTGTTTCCTCTGCTTATATGCACATCTCCGAACAAACACTTTTGAAAGTCATTACATATGGCGTATACGCCGCTTTGTTTTTGCCGCTGGTGGTTATCCCGTGGCTGATTTTCCCATTTGCTACCTCGCGCGGATTTTTGTTTCAGATTATTGTCGAGATTATCTTCGCGCTCTATTGTGTGCTTGCGGTGAAAAATCCCGCGTATCGCCCGAAGAGAACACTGCTTTTTGGCGCCTTATTTTTTTACTGTGCCGCCCTTTTGCTTTCAACTTTTTTCGGGCTTGACTTTTACCATAGTTTCTTCGGCAACTATGAGCGCATGTGGGGGCTTTTTCAGCTTGCCCATTTCTTTTTGTTTTTTATTGTTCTTGCTGGCGTATTTAAAAATCCTGTCGCAGAGGTAAATCCTCCGCAGAGCGGAGGTTTTTCCTCTGCGCAATCCTGGCGCTCATTGCTTCGTATTGCGTTGTTCGCTGGTTTTCTTGTGATAGCGGGAGGCATATACCAATTTGCAAGCGCTTTGCTGGCGGGTCAGCAAGCTCCCCGTGTTTCCAGTACTATCGGCAACCCCGCCTTCCTCGCTTCCTATCTTCTGTTCGCTCTCTTCTTTAACTATGGAGGTTCAACCTCCATAGTTTACCCGCAAACCCTTCTTTTTCTTGGTCTTTCTGTTCTTTCGCTTATTACTATTTTTGCTGCAGGAACCCGAGGCGTCTTTGTCGGGCTTGCGGCCGCGGGTGTAACAGGTGCGGTTCTGCTCCTCATCTTTTCCCGCCGGCGGTGGGTGCGTTTTATCTCCGCGTTATGCGTTGGAGCGGTCGTGGTCGGAGCATTTTTACTTATACAATACGGATCACTGTTTGAAAAGCCGGAGCGTATTTCACAAGACACATTCTATTCCCTCGCGCATTTTGATGCGCCGTCTTCAGGCGCGCCGCGGTCCGGTTTTTTGTCGCGCCTGACTGATCTTTCCATATACGACACTACGACGCTGACTCGTCTGGCGACATGGAAAACGGTGCTTGCCTCCGCGAAGGACTATCCGCTCTTTGGCGCTGGGCCGGAGAATTTTATTCTCGCGTTCAATAAATATTTTAATTCGGAATTCTATAGCGCGGAACGCTCCGAAATCTGGTTTGACCGCGCGCACAACGCGTATATTGACATGCTGGTCATGCACGGAATTTTTGGCCTTACCGCATATCTCTTTTTGTATGCTGTATGCTTTTTTAGCATATTTCAACTGTATCGCAGGAGAGTTCTCGCGCCCGCGCACGCGTGTGTGTTCACGCTCTTTTTTGTCGCGTATGGAGTCCAGAATTTCTTTCTTTTTGATTCGTTCGGCGCATTTCTTATGTGGATAGTTGCGCTCGCGTATCTTAACAGCTTTTTAGCCATCCCAAAGGTTTCACCTTTGTACAAAGGTGAAACCTTTGGGATTGCGCATCTTGCCCCGTTGCTTGTCGTTGCGGCGGTTGTCGCGTATGCGTTCAGCGTGCGGCCGATGATGCAAAGCTATTTACTCGCCAAAGCCGAAAGCGGACAGTTTAACATTGACACTACGATGGCGCTGTATGAAAAGGCGCTTTCATGGCGCACCTTCGGCGACAACGAAACGCGCAGCCGGCTTGCCTTGACTGTGGCGAAAGAAGTTCAGCGCACGGAAACAGAAATATTGCCGGAGAATCTTTCACAATATCTTGACCGCGCCATTGCCGCGCTGAAGGAAAACATCGCAAAGAGCAATCAATATTATTTATTGTATCGGCTTCAGCTTTCCGATGTATATAATCTTAAACTGTCCCGCACTGCGCTCGCGTCAAAAGAAATAGAAGATATTGTTGAAAAATCAATTGCGCTAAGCCCGGGCAGGATGGAGTTTGAGTTTGCGCTTGCGCAAACCGCATTTTTGAAAAACGAGTATCAAAAGGCGATTGATATTTTACAGAAAGCATCAAAGAAAAACCCCGATCACCCAATGCCGTATTGGAAAATAGCCCAGAATTATCATTTTATGGGTCAGGATGAAAAGGGGATACCGTATGTTGAAAAAGCGTTCTATCTTGGTTTTGGCGCGAGGAGTTACAAAGAACTGCAGTGGGTTGCTGAATACTACAATGCAAAACAGGATTATGTAAAAATCGTTTTTCTCAACAAAAAAATAATCGTGCAGGCGCCAGAGCTTGTCTGGCCGCACATGAACCTCGCCATCGCATACGCGAATCTCGGACAGAAAGACAAAGCAAAAGAACACGCGCAAAAAGTCGGCGAACTTAACCACGCACAACAGCCCGCCGTGGATAATTTTCTTAAAAGTTTATAATTTTACATCCCAAAGGTTTCGCCTTTGTACAAAGGTGAAACCTTTGGGATGTGGCAAAATAATTATCTTTAAATATTATGAGAAATATTGAATTTGCAGAAGAATGTTATTACCATATTTATAACCGCGGCGTTGAGAAACGGAAGATTTTTCTAGATGATTTCGATCGTGTTCGCTTTCTCCATTCCCTTTATTTTTTCAATGACGCAAAACCAATCTCCTTACGCGAACTTAATACAAAGGTTTCACCTTTGTACAAAGGTGAAACCTTTGTAAAAGAGAACGATGAGCGGAAGCAAATTATTGACATTGGGGCATACTGCTTAATGCCGAATCATTTTCATTTACTTATCAAGACCAGGAAACAGGATAGTATATCTCTCTTCATGCGGAAATTAGGAACCGGTTACACTATGTATTTTAATAAAAAATATAAGAGAACCGGTGTTTTGTTTGAAGGGGTGTTTAAAGCAAAACTTATTGAGCGGGATGAATATTTAAAACATATGTCAGTGTATATACATACCAATCCGCTTGAGCTTTTTAATCCTGAATGGAAGGAGAGGGGAATAATAAATATGCAAGGTGCGCACGCGTTCATGGAACATTATAAATGGTCGAGTTATCCGCATTACATAGGGACGAAAAATGATGCTATACTTGATCTTAATGTGTTCCCGCAGTATTTTCAGAGCGGGGAAGAGTACAAGGATATTTTAAATGATTGGATCTCGCATCATGAATATCGTAGAAATTTATAATTCATAAAATCCCCAAAGGTTTCACCTTTGTACAAAGGTGAAACCTTTGGGGGAGGATATGTATCAAAAAATAGTATGGAACAAGAAATAAAACAGGAACAGCAAGAGGTGAAAAAGGGTTCGCGCGTGAGAAAAGTGTTTCGGAATATAGCACTGGGCATTCTTATCGCTTTTGCGGCGCTTGTCGTTGTGCGTATCCCGCATGTTATTGATAAGCAAAAAA
>CAZRNH010000090.1:0-3488 GCA_964601445.1 uncultured Candidatus Saccharibacteria bacterium | reverse complement strand
GGTGTAGATTGGCGAAAGTTTATATCAAAACGTCTTTTCCCAGACGAAGCCCTGTATGTAATTGTAAACAATACTCTCTTTATTATTGAAATGAAGTTTCAAAAAGTTGCGGGTTCGGTTGATGAAAAATTGCAAACTTGTGATTTTAAGAAAAAACAATACCGTAAACTTATGGCATCGTTGAATACCGAAGTTGAATATATCTACATTCTTAATGATTGGTTTAAAAATCCATCATATAAGGACACACTTGATTATGTTATATCAGTCGGGTGCCAGTATTATTTTAATTATCTTCCACTTCAGAAACTAGGATTACCAGTACCAAAGCATAATGCTTCAAATGAGCATCATTAATTTTCTTAACCAAGATGCGGGAGTTTGATATTCTGATGGCGCGATGATAGGATAAAACGGAGACCATGAATATCTATCAGAAAATAGCGGAGGAGCTTGAGAAAAACCCGCAGGCGGACGCGTTTGAAGCGGAAGAGCGATTGGGAACGGAAGATGCGCGGCGCGTGATTGCGGAAAAAAAGAAAAGCGGAGAAGGCGCCGTCGCATATCCCTTGTATGGCGATTATCCGTATGCCGCATACAAACGCGAAATAGAAAGGCTTGCGGGGGTGAAAGCGGAGACGCCGCCGGATGAGATGGATGCGGATTTTGCCATCGCATGTTTTACGCTTGCCAAAGAAAAAAAGACGAGTCCGGCAAGTATCGCAAAAGAAATTGCCGAAACGATACAAAACGCAAAACTTTCTTTTGTGGAATCGGCTTTAGTCGCGGGCGGCTATGTAAATGTGAAAATGCGCGGCGATGAATTTGCGCGGGCAACGCTCACAGAAGTTGCCGCGCTTGGAGATGCATACGGCGCGTCGCAGGAAGGGAAAGGCAAGACCGTCGTTATTGAATATTCCTCTCCCAATATCGCCAAGCCGATGGGCGTTGGGCATTTGCGCTCTACTATTATAGGAGAATCGCTTAAGCGGATATATGCATTTCAAGGATATGCGGTTGTCGGCGTCAATCATTTCGGCGATTTCGGCACGCAGTTCGGGAAATTGCTGGTGGCGTATTTTGCGTGGAAAGACGAACAGAAATTCAAAGAGAATCCAGTCGCGGAAATGCTTCGCTTGTATGTAAAATTTCACGAAGAAGCGAAAAAAGATGAAACACTGGGAGACAAAGGGCGGGAGATGTTTCGGAGGTTGGAGCAAGGCGCCCCGGAATTGGTGAAACTATGGCTTGAGTTTTGCATTATCAGCATCCGTGATTTCCAAAAGATTTACGATGCGCTGGGCATGAGTATTGATCTGACGCTCGGCGAGAGTTTTTATGAGACCTTGCTTGAAGGCGCGGCGCAGAAATTGCTTGATAAAAAAATAGCGGTGAAAAACGAAGACGGTTCGGTGGCGGTGAATTTTGATGGTGATCGTTTGCCGTCATTTCTTTTGCAGAAAAAGGACGGTTCGTCGCTGTACGCTTTGCGCGACATTGCGGCGGCGGAATTTCGTTTAGAAACATTTAAGCCGGAAAAAATAATCTATGTCGTGGGCGGGGAGCAGACGCTCCATTTCCGGCAGGTGTTTGCGACACTTGCGCGCTTGGGATATGAAAGCGGAAAATTCCGGCATGACCCGTTCGGGCTCGTATCGTTGCCCGAAGGAAAAATGTCCACGCGGGAGGGGAGGGTGATATTTTTGGAAGATTTACTGCGCGAGGCGAAGGAGCGCGCGCTTACGATTGTGTCGGAAAAAAACCCGGCGTTGTCCGACGCGGAGAAAAATGAGATTGCGGACGCAGTCGGTATCGGCGCCGTCATATACAACGACCTTTCGCAAAGTCGCGAGCGGGATATCGTGTTTGACTGGAAACGAGCATTGAGCATGGAGGGTTCCAGCGCGCCCTATATCCAATATGGTTATGCGCGCGCGATGAGCATCATCAAGAAAGCGGGCGGCGCGCCGCACGCGCAATTTGCCGCGCAGGTGAGAATTACCACGCCGCATGAGGCAAGGTTGGTCCGGCGCATTGCCCGTTTTCCGGAAGCTGTTACACAATGTACAGAGAATGACCATCCGCATATTTTGGCGACCTATCTGAACGCGCTTACGCAGGATTTCAACAGGTTTTACGGCGAGGATTCCGTGCTTGATGCGACAGGCGACACAAAGACAACGCGGCTTTTATTGGTTGTTTCCGTGGCTCAAGTTATCAAAAACGGGTTGTATCTGCTTGGCATAAAAGCGTCCGAAAGGATGTGATATAATTATATAAGCGATATGAAAACCAATCATAAAATTATCATTGGCGATTCCCGCGCTATGGCGGAATTGCAGGGCAAATCCATTCATCTTGTTGTTACCTCGCCGCCGTACTGGCAACTAAAAGATTACGGAACTTCCGATCAGATCGGTTTTAATGATAGTTACGAAGAGTATATCAACAATCTTAATCTGGTCTGGAAAGAATGTGAGAGGGTTTTAAATGACGGGTGCCGTCTTTGCATAAATATCGGCGACCAATTTGCCCGTTCCGTGTATTACGGAAGATATAAAGTTATTCCTATTCGCACGGAAATAATAAAATTTTGCGAAACCATAGGATTTGATTATATGGGAGCCATAATTTGGCAAAAAGCGACAACAATGAATACTACCGGCGGAGCAACCATCATGGGCAGTTTCCCATATCCGAGAAATGGAATCATTAAACTAGATTACGAATTTATTTTAATTTTCAAAAAAATGGGAGAAGCGCCTATGGTGTCAAAAGAAATAAAAGAAAAATCCAAGATGTCCAAAGAAGAATGGAATCAATATTTTACCGGACACTGGAATTTTAGTGGCGCAAAACAAGACAAGCATTTGGCAATGTTTCCCGAAGAATTGCCGAAACGGCTTATTAAAATGTTTAGTTTTGCGGGCGACACGGTTTTAGACCCGTTTTTAGGAAGCGGCACAACTGCGCTTGCGGCAAAAAACTTAAACCGTAATTCTGTCGGTTTTGAGATAAATAAAGAATTTTTGCCGACAGTAAAAGAAAAAATCGGAGCAGACAAGGAGGATTTATTTAAGAACGCACACTTTGAAGTTATAGAACAGAAAAATAAAGCCACAGATTTTAAAAAAGAAATTTCAAAGTTGCCGTATATTTTTAAGGATGCAATAAAATTTAGCAGAAAGATTGATCCTAAAAAATTAAAATTTGGTTCAAAAATTGATTCCGCAGATAATGAAAGGGTTGATTTATATTCCGTGAAACAAATTATTAACCCCGAAAAAATTGTGTTGAATAATAATGTGGCGATCAGGTTAATCGGTGTGAAGGTGAAAGGGGAAACGCTTGATAAGGCAAGGGAATTTTTACAAGCAAAATTGAAAAATCAAAGAGTTTTTATGAGGTTTGATAACTCAAAATATGATAGCGAAAATAATTTGCTCTGCTATTTATATTTGCAAAATAAAACTTTTGTCAACGCGCAT
>CAZRNH010000089.1:0-3490 GCA_964601445.1 uncultured Candidatus Saccharibacteria bacterium | reverse complement strand
CCTTCAATCAGTTCAAAAATGTTACGCCATACCTGCAAACTTCTCACGATATTTCGCAGTTCTTTTTCCCTTTCTTTTTCCTCGCGAAGCAGAGTCACAAGTATAAGATCGTTCGCTTTGACCTTGTCATACTCATCTTCAATGGCGCCATCCGGATAATATCCGTCGTTGGATAAAAATATCTTTCCGATAAAGCGTTTTTGAAGGCGTTGCTCGCAGGCAATTCTGTCTTTTTGAATCTCCTTTCTTGCTCGCAAAGCTTCATTGACCAAAATCACTTCGCGGTCGCGCGCGCCAACTTTGTGAAAAAAATGAGGTTGGTGTTGCGCGATATTCGCGAGCGTGCAATGGTCATCTCCTCTCTCCGCGTTATCGCGACATTCTTTGAGCCGAGACGGCGGAATCCTAAAAACCTGCGCATCTATTTCCTCGCCTCGCCGAGAGAGCGCGTATGCATAACGATCGCCGGAACCGCCCAGCGCCATCGCTATAATATCTCCCTGCCGGAGACCGTCATATTCGGAAGGAACTTTGGAAACGATTTCCGTTTTCTTTCCCTCCTTTCGCATTCGCTCCGCGGGGATTACGAGCAGATTATCTCCTTCTCTCGCTTTGCGCCATTTGATATGGTGCGGACGAAACTTTGAAATATCGTCATCATCGCGAAGCTCGCGATAAGCAACGGGGAATCGCCCAAGCAAAAAATCAAGCTCCGCGGTCTCGTCTTCAAGCTCACAACAAACGACTCTATCGCAGTCGCTTATCGCGACTTGCGTGGGCCGCGCTTCTCCTTCTTTTGTTTTCTTTACTCTATGTCTGATACCGATATAGCGCATTCTGAACCTCCGTTGTGTGAGTTGCAATTTTCGTCTTCCCTGTTTGTCCAAGAGCGAAGCGATGGATACAAACAGCAATCCCGCTCGAGAGCGGGGCTGGCGGACATTTTATCTTGCTTGCTTATATAAAAATGTAAAAGAGCAAACCCCCGCATTCTCTTTGCCGTTCTTGCGAACAACCCTATAGGCGCGGGGTAAAGGGACATCGTTACTCTCGTCTTTGTTAAGGTAAACAAAGACATTCTGCCAATCGTCCCTTTTTAAGAATTTCAATATTATATAACACTATCCGCTTAAAATCCTTAAAAAAGGGGTGAGGAAAAATGAAAAATCGTCTGTGGTATGCTAAAAGACACCTATCCTCTCGCCTCACCCCCGAAATTGTTGAAAGAGCTGTTTTTAGCGGACATTATTAGCATCGTCTGTAAGACATAAAAAAAATCGTCCACTGTCTTTATCATTATCATATAAACATATCTTTGTCAACTTTTAAACGGGCTAACGGAACGACAGTTTCAAGAGTAAAATTGCCGACGCGCATGCGCTCAAGCGCGGACACATAACCGCCAACGCCCAATACCTTTCCTATGTCGCGCGCGAGTGAACGGATATACACCCCACCCCCGCATGCGACGCGCAATTTTAGCAGGGGTTGCATATTATATCCGCTCAAGCACGGCGAGCGCTTCAATGTGAGCCGTGCGCGGGAAAAAATTGTAAAGTTTAAGGAACGCGACCCGATATGCTGACGCGATTGATTTAATATCGCGCGCATGCGTGCTGGGATTGCAGGAAAGATACACTATGCGTTTTGGTTTTATCTCTAAAATCCGCGCAATAATTTTCGGATGAAGCCCCGCGCGCGGCGGGTCAAAAATAATTACCTTGTCTTGTGCGATAAGTTCGCGCATTTTTTCCGAAGGCGACGCGGTTGCGGCACAATGGAGAGCATTATTTCGCGCGATATTTCTTTGGGCATACTCTACCGCTTCTTTGTTTTCCTCCACCATCACGCACGACTTCCACTCTCCCTGCAACGCAAGGCCGATGGCGCCCGCGCCGCTATAATAATCAACTATGTGCTCTCCTTTCACAAAAAAACGCATATCCTCTATCACCCGCTCAAACACCGGCGTATTCACCTGAAAAAAACCAAGCGCGCCGTATGAAAGGCGCGCGCCCGCAACCGATTCTTGAAGTTCATTTGCTCCTTCGGAAAAAAGCAATTCATCCGGGCGCGATGCGGGAGAACGCGGGTCGGAATAATATATCTGTGCGCCTGCGATTGCAAGGCCCTTCATCACGCGGGAAAACTCCTTTAATGTATCTTTCACAAAAAGCGCGGCGCACACCACTCCTTTTTGATTAGCGCGCACCACAAGAGTTTTAAGCGACCGCACGGGAATACGCTCCGCTTGAAGACGGCGCACTGCCTCTAGAGCGCACGCGTTTATTTCAGGCATGGCAAGCGCGCATCCCTCTATGGGCACGCGATAGTTTGAGCCGCGCGCGAAAAAAGCGAGCGAAAGCTCTCCGCGCTCATTCTCCGTAAAACTAAATTCCATTTTGTTGCGATAACCGAATAAACGGCCGTCCCCTTCAAGCGCAAGCGGCTCTCTTGGAGAGAACCCGCCGATATGCGCGTAGGTTTCGCGCGCAATCGCTTTTTTCCAAAACTCCTCTCCCTCCGGTGTAAGAATCTGCCACGGACTGCACGATAAAAAATGCGTCTCCCGCGAAGGGACGCGCAAAGACGATGATAAAATAATTTCACGCGCGACACCTTCCCGATATCCCCGCTTTCGCTTGATAATCTCCCACGCCACTTCTTCTTCCGGAAGCGCATTCCATACGAATGCCGCACAACCATCGTCGGTATGGCCGAATCCCGCTCCGCCATACGCCAATTTTTCTATCTTTATTTTCACAAAAAAAGAACGCTATATTTTCCCGACCAAATCAATCCCCTTGGTAAGCGTCTTCGCTCCCGGCTTCCAGCTCGCCGGACATACCATGCCTTTATGTTCTCTGACGAATTTCGCCGCTTGCAGTTTGCGCAAGATTTCCGCGGTGGCGCGTCCTATGGAATTATCATGCACATCGTACGCTTTTATTTTTTGGTCCGGATCAATGATGAATGTCGCGCGCAAAGACAATCCTTCTTCTTCTATATAGGTACCCAACGCGCGGCACAATGTGCCTGTCGGATCGGCAAGCATCGGAAATGTAATTTTTTTAATAGCCGGAGAGACATCATGCCATGCCTTATGCGCGAATTCGGTATCAGCGCTCACGCTCATCACTTCAGCTCCCTCTTTTTGAAACTCCGCATAATACTCCGCCGCTTCTTCAAGCTCGGTAGGGCATACATAGGTAAAATCTGCGGGATAAAAAATCAGCACAAGCCATTTGCCTTTATATGCGGAAAGCGCTATTTCCTTGAAATCACCCTGATAATAAGCCGATAATGTCATATCGGGCAATTGCGCGCCGATAAGAGGAAAAACGGGTCCGACAGAAACACATTCTTGATTCATATGGGTATTATTTTTTATTATTATTTATTTATAAGAATCCCTCGCATTATTTGCACCGTGCTCCATCAAGGTTTCCCCTCTGAAGAACCGTATGTCGCTTTGCTCCAGCGGCAAAGC
>CAZRNH010000088.1:0-3544 GCA_964601445.1 uncultured Candidatus Saccharibacteria bacterium | reverse complement strand
AAACACAAGAGTTTGGTACTGATTCCCGTTGTGGGAAGCCCGACCTCGCCGGATGTACAAGTAGAATCTATGTCCGAGACACGAATCTACTGATTCGCCTACTGGGTCATGTTTGAGCTTCTCAATTCGATTCTGTTAGAATCCCGCACTCCTAAAGCGCGCCTTTGCCAGCAAGAAAAAAACATGTCATACTAAAAAGCATGGATGTACTCAAATATGCGGGTTATGCGGGAAAAATAGCGAAAATATATAATATGTTTTCTTTTAGAATAGCGCGCAACGCGGCGATTTTGCTTTTAACGGGAATGTTTTTTCTGCTCTATGCCTCTTCTGCGCCGGAATCCGCCGGAGAAAGCGCGCGAATGACGCCGATACTGCTTACCGTTCTTTGGGGGTTTCTTTTTTTTCAATCGGGCGCTGAATTTTTAGGCGGACGCACTGCGCTTATGGCGCTTTTCCTTTTCGCTTTTTCCCCTGCCATTTTGGCGCAAAAAAACATAGGCGACATTGCAGGCGCGCTTGGCTTATTCCTTGCCGTCATGTATTTTCTGCGCTCCCTAAAAGAAAATGCGTGGAAAAATATTATTGCCGCAGGGGTAGCTTTCGGCATTGCGGAAGTATTTCTTTTCACCGCGCCTCTTCTCTTCTTATTCTTTTTTACGCTTGCGACTATGCAGGCGTTCACGCAAGAACGCGCGCGCAGCCATGCATGGCAAGGCAGTGCCGCAAAAACAATAAAAACCGCGATGCTTATTTTCATTATCGGTTACTTCGCCGTCGCCTTGCCGCTTCGCCAATTAGACATACAAAATCATCTCCTTATTTCCCAAAAAGAAACCGCTGAAAATATAAAAACGGCATATATTATTAAAGAACCGCTTGCCCTATACGCGCTTTTCATTACGGCGCTCTTTTTACTCGCGATAAAAATAAAAAATGCGGCGCGCCATGCGAATGCGCTTCTCAAGCGCGGGCGCGCCCGCGCAAGCGAATTTCTACGGGAATATTTCACGCTCGCCTCTTTCGCGCTCTTTATTCTTTTTTACGGGATATTTTTCAGCGACTTGCTCACGCAAAAATATGAAAACATCATACCGATACTCCCCTTCATTTTTCTTCTTGTCTCTTCCGTTATCACGGACCACCTGCGGCAAAAACCGCAATTCGCGATGGAATTTTCTTTTGAAGGAATGAAAAAAATAGCGTCATTTTACAAACGCAAAGCGCTCCGATACGCCCTGCTTTTTTTGGTGCTCGCATGGTATCTTATCTCCGTTCTCGCGCACTATCCTCATTTCGCATCCTATACGAACGAGCTTGCAGACATACTCAAAACTCCTTATTCTTTCAATTTATAATACGCTCTATTTTCCACCCGCAGGTCAATATAGTCCAGTTTTGAAACCCGCTCTTTTATTTCCAAAGTAAGAAGATTTTTTACCACGCGCACTTGCGGCGAAAAATCGCGCTCCATAGTGAAAAGAATGGTATATCCGTTCAAAGTAACCGCCTCTATGTCGCCGTATTCATTCAAAAATGAATACGATGCAATGGTCACGCCGGCAATATCATACGCGGCTTGTTTTGCGTCCTGCATAAATATAATTGCTGATTTCGTATAGTGCGCCAAAGGAAGCGCTGATGGCGGCGGCAGACCGTCATCTTTCACCAAAAGCACCGTGGCGCCCGTAATGATTGGAGCGGAATCAAACACTATGCCGTTTTTATCAAAATAAAAGCAGGGCGCATTCTCTGTTTTCCCGCAGGTTATTCCCGCCGGCTGGCGTTCCGTTATCGTCGCCGTTATTGCTCTCTGGAAAAACTTTTTTACTATATGCACTGTTTCAATGCGAGGAAAGTTTTTCTGCAAAACGCGTTCCGCTGATGCGGCGGAAAACAGAAATATATTGCGCTTATATGACCAAAAAAGCGCGGACTCATCCATAATGACGTCCATCGCCTTGCGCGCATCATTTTCCGCAATCGCCTCCGTTCCGAAAAAAGATATGTGCCGTATAGCGAAGTAACCGCTGAAAAAAACAGAATAAAAAAGTGCCGCTAAAAAATAATATAAAAAAAAGCGGACACGCCGCTTTTTCTTTCGCTTGTCTTGCAGTTGGCGCCTGATACCGAAATTATTCCCCATTATTTTTTAATTTCCTTCATACCGCCCATATACTTTTGCAATGCCTCGGGAATTTTCACACTCCCGTCCTTTTGCTGGTAATTTTCTATGAGTGCAATAAGCATGCGGCCAATCGCAAATACCGTCCCGTTAAGCACATGCGCAAAACCGGCGCCGCGCGGACAATCGTATTTGATATCAAGGCGCCGCGACTGAAAGTCGGTCGTGTTGGAAAGAGAATGCGTCTCCCGATACTGGCCGCTCCCCGGCAACCATGATTCTATATCATAGGTCTTTGCCGACTGGCGCGATAAATCGCCCGCGCACAGCGCCAGCACCCGATAAGGAATGTTGAGTTCCTGCATTAGTTTTTCCGACACAGAAAGCAAAAATTGGTGTTCTTTCTCCGAATCCTCCGGCATAGTAACGGAAAGCATTTCAACTTTATCAAACTGATGCACCCGTAAAATACCTTTGGTGTCTTTCCCGTACGATCCTGCCTCGCGGCGAAAACAGGTGGAGAAAGCGACATGGCGGTGCGGCAATTCTTTTGCGGTAAACACACTTCCGGCATGCAGGGGAACGACGGATTGTTCCGAAGTACCCACTAAAAACATATCGTCTTTTTCAAGATAATAGGCCTCCTCCGCGTCTTTTTGAGCGTCAATAAATCCCATTCCCTGCATCATCTTTGCGCCAATAAGCACGGGAGGAATAATCGGCGCGAACCCCTCTTTCATAAGCGCTTCAAACGCAAACTGGACCAGCGCGAATTCCAAAAGAACCGCAGACCCCTCCAGCGCCCCGAAGCGCGCTCCGGACGATTTGGCGGCCTGCTTTGTATTTATAATGCCGAGCCGTTCGCCTATTTCCAGATATTCTTTCGGCATAAAATCAAATTCTGTTTTTGCGCCGACTTCCCGCAAAACAACATTCTCATTGGAACTTTTTCCCTGCGGCACATCGGCCAGCGGAAGATTCGGCATGAACCGCAACGCCGACACGCGCTCTTTCTCTGTATTCTGCAATATCTCTTCCTGCTGATGTAATGTTTCTTTCAGCGCTTTCGCCTCCTGAACTTTTTTTTCTTGGCCGAGCTTTTTCTGCCGCGCGCGCATATCTTCAACCTCTTTGGTAAGCGCGCGCCATTTGGCGTCTAATTCCAAAAATCTGTCCACTGATGCGGGGTCGCCTTGTTTGGCGGCGATCCCCTTTTTTACCTCATCGGGCTGTGCGCGGAGTATCGTAATATCAAGCATTGAGATAGTGTAACAGAAATAACGCGCGACAAAAAGACCTCCTTATCTTTACATCACGAAACGATATTTTCTGTTAAGATAATGCAAAAATCAAAATGGAAAATGAAGAAATCGTGAACATTTTTCTTTGTAAAAATGTTCACTCCGCAATTTTGATTTT
>CAZRNH010000087.1:0-3598 GCA_964601445.1 uncultured Candidatus Saccharibacteria bacterium | reverse complement strand
TGCGTTATCGCACGCAGACAGGGGCGGGGGAAGGATTTGCCTTGCCTCGGCTTTTTTTTAAAACGGCGGGATTCTGTATCCGCCGAACAGCCAAAAAGCTCCGCCGTTTTCTTCTGTGTCAGCCAAATGTTTTCTTCGGAAAACAGCGCTTCAATATTCACCAAACCGTCCGGCGATTGATAAAAAGCAATTTTATTATCCGGTATTTTTTCATAAAATTCGCTTAATATTTAGGCTCTTTCCAAAACTTATGTTTTTTATTTTGTTCACGAACAAGATCCTCCTGCTCGCTCCAATCCTGCTTTTCATTGCCTTCATCAGTCATCCTGTTGACATCTTTCCCACTTAGTCCGGCATACAGCGCGGCGATCTCGTATCGCACTCCTTGATTATCATTGGGGTTAAGTTTAAGCAAGAGCCGATATAGTTCAATCGCCTTCTCATTTTCCCCCTTATCCCAGTACCAATCACCCATGTATTGAATCGCCCGCATATACGCGCGATTTTCTATATAACCCCAAATCATTTCCTTCGGCCACTTTGGAAATTTTTTCAAAGTTTTTTCATAAGCGGTTTTGATCGCTTCATCTTTTTTCTTTTCATCGCCGATAGCGCCGTAAGCGCAGATAAAACCGATATGCGTCTGAACATAATCTTCGTCCATTTTCAAAGCGATATTCAGCAATCGCAACGCTTCCTTCATTCCTTTTTTCCCGCCGCCCAGCAATTCCAAAGCGTCATAATAACAGTCATTTATACTCGGCTCTTTGTTTTCGTCAAACATATCGTCAAAATTAAAACCGGCCGGCGGCAAAATTCCTTTTTCTTGTTTTTTATTTTTATTTTTCATACATTCATTATACCACCCCGCCGACACATTTAACTTATCCCAATCTTCTTCCGCCAGAGGCGGACAGGCAAGAACATTGGAATGAAAAAAGCGGATGGTCCGAAAAAACCGCGCGTGCGATATGAGCACAGCCGGCCGCAAGAAATTATGAAATTATTCGCGGGAGGAAAAGAGCGCCTGGTACTGAATTTTCGTGGTACCGAATTTTCGAATTTTTCATCTCATATTTGCACATATCGTACATGAAAAATCCTTTCTGAGCGAAAATCTGGTAAATTATTAGCGGAAGAGCCCTTATCCCCTCTTTGCTTCATTTTTTGCTCGTTCAACCATGAACCGAACGCCCTCTGACATATTTTCTTCTTTAATCACGATATCCGGATGAGTGCTCTGGAATACACGGTAGACCTCATCTGCAAATGCTTGCCCCACGACGGGAACATCTTCAAAGTCAAGCAAGATGATTCTGAACTTTTCCAAACCCGCAAGCACTCTTCTCGCTTGTGACCGAGAGATGTGGACGCCTCCCACCGTAAATAGCTTTACTCTGATCTCGGTCTTGTCAAAACCATAATCACTGTCTTCGGTGAGGTTGGTATATTTTCTAAAAACATCCGTCAAATGCAAATTTGAATTTATGTCGATCTCAAATATGACTCTAGTCCCTCTTTTTATCGCTGAAATTCTTTTTATGTCAGGTCTTTTTGGGGTAACAACAAACTGAAAGCCAAAACTGTCCAGAATAAACAGGTCGGCAGACTTTGAAGTAAAAAAGATCCCTTCCCCGGAATGGGACTTCGGCATTGTCGTCGTCTTTCCTTTCAATAGATCTTGGATCGCTTCCACCTCGGAACGAAGACCTCTCTTCTTCATAATATTACGGAACGCTCCGACCCCGGAATCTTCTACAATAAAAGAAAGCTTGCCGTTACGGACAGCTACTTCAATTTGAATAAGTTTTGACCGCGAGTGCTCTATCGCATTATTGAACATCTCAGAGAACGCAAACGTAAAAATGCTTCTTATGTTTTCCGGCAGTTCGGTGATACGAGAAAGTTTTTCTTCCACTTCCATGAGAACCTTGTGTTCCTCAAGACCGACATTCTTATATTTCTTACGAAACACATCTGGGAAAAGTTCGGGATGATCCTTGGCATACGAAGCTGATACATAAAAAGCAGAACGGGTGCCTCCGACTTTGATCATTTTCTTTTCAGATATCAAGTCGGCCATAAGCTGATTGATATACTGGCGAGACACGTTAAACACTCCCAAAAGATCTTTGGTCGTTATTTTTCCTTGCTTGCCGGCAAGCTCCAGTATTTTTTCCTTACTGATCATAAGCAAGTCCATTGTAAACTATTCTATAATCAATTGTCAAGTAATTGACAAGTAGATCCCCTTCCACCGCCAAAAGACCACCTTGTGATGATCCAAGATGGACAGGAAATTTTAACGATGATACGGAACAAATAATATTAGCGAGAATGATTTTTGGAGAGGCAAGAAATGAATTATCCCCTGATTTATTGCGAGAAGCAGTTGGTTCTGTGGTGCGCAACAGAGTTGAAAGCAATATCACATGGTGGGGCAATACATATCATGAGGTTATTACTAAAAAATCACAGTTTAGCGCTTTTAATGAAAGTGACAAAAACCGTATTTTTATTGAAGATCCATTACACACAGGAAATACGATTGATAAATTATCATGGAGAGATATATATGAAATATCTGGTCGTATTTTATCAGGAGAAATATCTGATCCAACCAATGGTGCCGATCATTACTATAGTAACAACATACCAAAACCGAGTTATTATAAAGAAAAGACTCCTACTTTAGAAATCAAAAACAAACCCGATCAAAATGGAAACCAAATTACAACATATTTTTATAAAATTCAGTAAGAAATACGGCATAGTATTTTTTCTTACAATTTCTTTTTTGTTACTTTTCTTTTTGTTTATTGATGAATATTTTGAAACTCCAATTGATTTTAAGGAGTCGGCTGACACTGTGAATACTGTAAATAATAACTACAATGAATATTTATCAAAAAATGGAGAGTACAGAGCGAGTGTTAATTATGATCCAAGCAATAACAGTACCGCTATTAAAGTAACTGATATGTTAAAAAAAGACTTGGTAGTTGATTGGAATTTTAATTACGGATACCCTATACGAACATTAAAATGGGTAAATAATAAATATATCTACACAGAAAGAGGTTGTGGCACCGCGTGCACAGCGCCAATGTTGCTTAATATTGAAACAAAAGAAGTGATGGAAGGGTTGATAATGCAAATTCCAAATGAAAATAATACTGCCCCACGCGGATTTTTCAGAGATTTTTCTAGTAAAGAATATTGGTTTGATGATGTTATTGGCAACATAATTATAGTAGACGAAAGAAATAAATTAGCACTACTACTAAATTTAGTTGATTTCAATACTAACAATCCGACACGAACAGAAAAAATATATTTAGATATAAATTCATTACCGATTCACTAATAAAATAAATAGTTTGCATTACTTTCTGTGATTAAGCCATAAGATAGTAGACAGGTTCTAAGAACCATTTTTCATACTCACCCAAGCGCAGCACGAGCGCGACCGGACGCAAGAAATTATGAAATTATTCGTGGAGAAAAGAGTGCCTGACCCCGAATTCTCCTGACCCCGAATTCTCCCGAATTCTAAGCTGTTCCAAAAAAGTTTTACATTCTTTGCTTCCCATAAATT
>CAZRNH010000086.1:0-3626 GCA_964601445.1 uncultured Candidatus Saccharibacteria bacterium | reverse complement strand
GAATGAAAACGACCTTCTTTTTTCCGAACAATTCGCGTGCGTGCAGTGCGGCGTGTCTTTGCCGGAAATGGAGCCGCGCAGTTTTTCGTTCAACAGTCCGCATGGCGCGTGCGCGTTGTGCGCGGGATTGGGCAAAAAACTGAAAGTTGATCCTTCGCTGATTATGCATAATCCGCGTCTTTCTCTTGCCGAAGGCGCCATAAAGCCGCTTCCGCCGGGAGGGTTTAATCCGTTGTGGCCGGCGCTTGAAGACATGGCGCGGCGCTTTCATTTTTCACTTACTGCGCCTGCGGGAGATTTGTCCGTTCCCGTACGCGACGCCATTTTATACGGGAGCGCCGCGCATCAATTTGAAGGGGTGATTCCTTCGCTTGAACGGCGCTGGGCGGAGACGGACTCCGATTGGATTCGCGGAGAGATAGAAAAATATATGGTGGTGGAAAAATGCGTTTCATGCGGCGGGAAACGCCTGAAAAAAGAAATGCTTGCGGTGCTTTTTCACGAGAAAAATATCGCCGATGTATCCGCCTGCCGCATGTTTTTTGCCGGGGTCAAGCTCACGCCCGCCGGGAGTAAAATCGCCGGGCAGGTGATAAAAGAAATACAAAACCGTTTGCAGTTTCTTGAAAATGTGGGATTGGATTATTTGTCGCTTGACCGCGAATCGGAAACGCTTTCGGGCGGGGAAGCCCAACGCATCCGTTTGGCCACCCAAATCGGTTCCCGGCTGGTGGGAGTGCTTTATATTTTAGACGAGCCGTCCATCGGCCTGCATCCGCGCGATAATGCGAAACTTATCGGGACTTTAAAAGAGCTTCGCGATTTGGGCAATACGGTCATAGTGGTGGAACATGACGAAGAAACTATTTTGGCCGCCGATTGGATAGTGGAAATAGGTCCCGGCGCGGGAGCGCGCGGCGGCGAGGTGGTGTTTGAAGGCGCGCCCGGTCAGATGAAAAAATCACACACCGCGACTGCTTTGTATTGCGCGGGGAAAAAACGCGCGGCAGAGGAGAGTTTGAAAATAAAAGAGAGCGCGCCTGTTCCTGCGGAGAAAAAATATATAGAGATACAAGGAGCGGAGGAACACAATCTGAAGCGCGTGGATGTTGCCATTCCTCTTGAGCGATTCGTATGCATTACCGGCGTATCCGGTTCAGGCAAGAGTACGCTGGTGGATGAGATTTTAGTGAAAGCGCTTGCGCAAAAGCTGTATCGGGCAAAAGCGGCTCCGGGAAAACATAAAGCGCTCTTGGGCGCCGAGCATATCAATAAAGTAATTTATGTGGACCAGTCGCCCATAGGCCGTACGCCGCGTTCCAATCCCGCGACCTACACCGGCGCGTTTACGATTATCCGTGATTTGTTCGCGGCGACGCAAGAAGCGAAGATTCGCGGATATAAGGCGGGGCGGTTCAGTTTTAATGTGAAAGGCGGGCGATGCGAGGCGTGCGAAGGGCAGGGGGTTGTGAGAATAGAAATGCATTTTCTTCCCGATGTATTCGTGGAGTGCGAAGAATGCCGCGGCACACGGTTCAACAAAGAGGCGCTGGAAATAGAGTATCGGGGAAAAAATATCGCGCAGATTCTTGCGATGAGCACGGAAGAGGCATATGCGTTTTTTAAGCATGCGCCGCCTTTGCGGAATATTCTTTCCACGCTTGTGGAAGTCGGGCTTGGGTATGTCAAAATAGGCCAGAGCGCGACGACGCTTTCGGGCGGCGAAGCCCAACGCATCAAGCTCGCCGACGAACTCGCGCGCCGCGACACGGGCGCAACGCTATATGTGCTTGACGAACCGACCACCGGTCTTCATTTTGATGATGTGTCAAAACTGCTGGTGGTGCTCCGCCGATTGGTCAATAAACAAAATACGGTGCTGGTGATTGAGCATAATCTTGATGTGATTTCCGCGTCCGACTGGATAATAGACCTTGGTCCTGAAGGCGGCGACAAAGGCGGCGAGATTGTAGCCGTTGGCGCGCCCGCCTTTATTGCCGCACAGAAAAAAAGCTATACGGGACAGTTTTTGAAAAATAGGATATAATACAAGATATGAAAAAATATGCCCCTCTATTGTGGGGAATTATTATAGTGATTGTTATTCTGTTTGCGGCGCATTTTATCGCGCGCCGCGCTGAAAAACCAGCGCCTGCCGCGCCGCAGGAAAAACCCGCACCGCAGAAAGCGGAATACCGCAAAGGCGGCGCCGCGTTTTCATATCCCGCTTTGTGGCAGGTCAATGATATTCCCGCCGTGGGA
The DNA here is from genome assembly GCA_964601445.1 of uncultured Candidatus Saccharibacteria bacterium. Classification (GTDB taxonomy): domain Bacteria; phylum Patescibacteriota; class Minisyncoccia; order GWC2-36-17; family WO2-46-25; genus JACQDT01. The sequence continues at coordinate 1,364 of CAZRNH010000086.1, read as the reverse complement.
GATTTTATTTCCGTGCAGGCGTTTGACGCAAAAGACAACATTGTATTTGTCGCTTCGTCGCAAAAGGCGCGGAACGACCCAAAAGCCGGAAAGCCGCTGTATGAAAAAGAAATCACGCTTGACGGGGTGAACGGAGTGGAGCGGCAATGGGAGAATGAAAAATCGGGTATGACGGTTTTGCGCGCGGACAATCTCCATTTTGCGGGGCGGTATTATCGTTTTGAAATGTTCGCCGTCATCTCGCGCAAAATAAAAGCGGAGCGCATATGGAAAGACATTCTTGACTCGGTGCGTTTCGTGCGCGCAGAAAACGAAGGCATTGAAGCGGCGCCCGCACATGAATAAGGAATAAGGAATAAGGAATTATGAATTGCGAATGAAAATAAAACAGCATTCTTCATTCATGCCTCATGGTTAATCTCAAAATATTCTCGGTTGCCGAATATGTGGCATATCTCAATGAAGCGCTTTATGAGCGCGACGCGGTGGTGGAGGGGGAGATTTCGGAGTATAAAATCAACCAGCACAAGTGGATTTTTTTCAAGGTGAAGGACCAGGAGGCGACGCTTGAGTGTTTCAGCACGGTGTTCAAATTGCGCGTGCCTCTGGAAGACGGAATGCGCGTGCGGGTGTACGGGCGGCCGCGGGTGTATGCGAAGACGGGTAAATTCAGTTTGTCGGTGGAATGGGCGGAGCCGGCGGGAGAGGGCGCGTTGAAACGGTCATTTGAACTTTTAAAAGCTGAATTGGAAAAGGAGGGGTTGTTCGCGCAGGCGCGCAAGCGCCTTCTGCCGCGATTTCCCGCAAAAATAGGTCTTATTGCGTCAAAAGAATCAGCGGCGTACGGCGATTTCACGAAAATTTTACGGGAGCGATTCGGCGGCATTGAGATATATCTGTATCATGTGCAGGTGCAGGGAATGTCCGCGGCCGCCGATGTGCAGGAAGCATTTGCGTATTTCAACGCGCATTATAAAGAGCTTGGTATTTCCGCGATTGCGCTGGTCCGCGGCGGCGGTTCGCTTGAAGATTTGGCGGCGTTCAATTCGCGCGAAGTCGCGTATGCGGTATTCGGATCCGCGGTGCCGGTGATTGCGGGCGTGGGTCACGAGCAGGATGAAACCATCGCGGATTTTGTCGCAGACGCGCGGGCATCCACGCCTTCGCACGCGGCGGAGCTTATCGCGCCCGACAAACGCATGGTTTTGCGGGAATGCGCCGCGATGGAATCGCGCCTTAACGCATCCATAATTGCGTTGCGCGACGATGCCGCGCGAACCATCGCCGATTTTATGGCGCATTTAAATACATTTGTCGCGCAGAAAGTCAATGCGCTGGAATCAACCATTTCTTCTTTCCTGTTT
>CAZRNH010000085.1:703-3652 GCA_964601445.1 uncultured Candidatus Saccharibacteria bacterium | reverse complement strand
GAAACGAAGGTTGTATTGTTTTCGCTTGCATAGGCGTGAATTATGAAAACTCAAAGCGCAAAATTCAAAAGTCAAAACCACAACGCAAAGCTCAAAATTGCGCCGCACGCTTTGTCAAAGCGTCAGCGAGGCGAACGGGTGTACCGCAGTTTTGCGTTTTTAACTTTGCGCTTTGAGTTGTCATAGTATGCACAAACTAATCGCACAATTAAAGAATCAGCCGGAGGCGGCGCGAAAGAAGATTTTTATCGTATGCATGACGGGATTTTTCGCGGCGGTGTTTATGCTGTACCTTTTTTCCATAAAGAATTCAATCGCGTATTCTTTGGATAAAAAAGCGTCTGCCGTTGGTGAAGGTCTGCCGGGGGAATTTCGCCTGCCCGGATTGAAAGAAAGCATTACAGCGGCCGTAACAGATGCTTTGAAGATGATACGCAATACATCAACGAAACAATAGGACGAAAATCGTTTCTTTGATAAGTTGTTTTTAGAAATTAGAAATTAGAAATTAGAAATTGTTATATATGCCCGAAGAAAAAGAAGTATTTGCCATAGGAAATATCAAGCCGCGCGAAATCACGGACGAAATGAAAGAATCGTATCTGGATTACGCGATGTCCGTTATCGTCGCGCGCGCGCTTCCCGACGCCCGCGACGGATTAAAGCCGGTGCATCGCCGTATTTTGTACGCGATGTCGGAACTCGGCTTGCGGTATTCGGCGAAGTTTTTGAAATGCGCGCGCATTGTCGGAGACGCGATGGGTAAATATCATCCGCACGGCGACATGGCGATTTACGACGCGCTCGCGCGCATGGCGCAGGATTTTTCTTTGCGTTATATGCTGATTCACGGGCAAGGGAATTTTGGTTGTTTTACGAAAGACACGAAAGTCAAACTGACTGACGGCAGGGATCTTAGTTTTGAAGAGTTAGTGAATTATACTTATACCGTAAATACGGCAGGCCTCATTTTAATCGCGGGGATTATCCGTCCTAGATTAACCCAAAAAAATGCTGAAATTATGAAAGTCGTATTGGATAATGGAGAGGAAATCAGATGCACTTTAAACCATCGGTTTATGTTGCGGGATGGTTCGTATAAAGAAGCGAAGGATCTTCGGCGCGGCGAGTCCATGATGCCGTTGTATCAAAAATTATCAGAAAAAACCGATAGATTGCGCCGCGAAGGGTATGTGTTAGTGTATCAAAATAAAAAGAATGAGTGGGTCCCTGCGCACCACTTAGCCGATAATTATAATTTAGGCAATAAAAAATATCAGAAAGCGAGAGGCAAGGTGTATGCTCATTCCAGCGCAACTTCCTGGGACACGGGATTCACAAAGTATTACAAGGGAAGAAAAAATCTGTTATATAAGGAACTCAATAGTAATCATAAAGTTGCAGAGATTGAATTTTTGCATCAAAAAGAGGATGTGTATGACCTCACCATTAACGGGACGCATAATTTTGCTCTTGCCGCCGGAGTTTTCGTGCACAATTCTATCGATGGAGACGCGCCGGCGGCGATGCGGTATACGGAAGCGAAGATGCGCAAAATCGCCGAAGAAATGCTTGCCGATATTGAAAAAGAAACGGTGGATTTCACCGATAATTATGACGCGACGCGCAAAGAGCCGAAGGTTTTGCCGGCAAAAACGCCACAACTCTTGCTGAACGGCCAGGTCGGCATTGCGGTGGGCATGGCGACGAGTATTCCGCCGCATAATCTCGGCGAGCTTATTGACGCGACCGTTCATCTTATCGCGCATCCGCACGCGGACACGGAAGCCCTGCTTGAGTTCATCAAAGGTCCCGATTTTCCCACGGGCGGCGCAGTGTATAACGCGCGGGATATATTTACGGTATACAGCACGGGGAAAGGGCCTCTTACCGTCAGAGGAAAGGCGGAAATAGAGGAGCAAAAAAACGGGCATCAGCACATCATTATCAGTGAAATTCCGTTTCAGGTGAATAAATCCGCGCTTATTGAGAAGATGGCGGATTTGGTGAAAGAAAAAAAGGTGGAAGGCATCCGCGATATCCGCGACGAATCGGATAAAGACGGTTTGCGCGTGGTGATTGAATTGAAAAATGACGCGTTTCCCCAGAAAATACTCAATAAGCTTTACAAATTCACCGACTTGCAGAAGGTGTTTCATGTGAATATGCTTGCGCTGGTTGACGGCATTCAGCCGACGGTGCTTTCGTTGAAGGCGGCGCTTGAGTGTTTCATTGCCCATCGCAAGGAGGTGGTAACGCGCCGGACGGTACACGATCTTGCCCGCGCAAAAGACCGCGCGCATATTCTTGAGGGGTTGAAAAAAGCGCTGGATCATATAGACAAAATCATCGCGACCATTAAAAAATCAGCGACCAAAGAAGAGGCGCATAAGCAATTGATGGCGCATTTCGCGCTTTCCGATCTGCAGGCCTCCGCGATTCTTGAAATGAAGCTTTCCGCGCTTGCGGGCCTTGAGCGGAAAAAAATAGAAGATGAGCTTGAAGAAAAAAGAAAGCTGATTGCGTACTTGGCCGGCCTCTTGAAGGATGCGAAAAAAATAATGGAGGTGATTAAAGGAGAACTTGCGGAAATAAAAGAGAAATATGCCGATGCGCGCAGGACAAAGGTGATCAAAGGAGCGGTGTCCGAATTCAAAGAAGAAGACCTTATCCCGCAGGAGGAGGCAGTCATCGCTCTTTCTTACGGCGGGTACATCAAACGGGTAAATCCGTCGCTGTATCGCACGCAGAAGCGCGGCGGGAAAGGCACTATCGGCATGGAAACGAAAGAAGAGGATGTGGTTGAGCATTTTATCTCCGCGCATACGCATGCCAATCTTCTTTTTTTCACCGATAAAGGAAAAGTGTTTCAAACAAAAGCGTATGAAGTTCCCGAAGCGTCCCGCATAGCGCGCGGGAAAGCCATAGCGAATGTGCTGGACATATCGC
>CAZRNH010000085.1:0-693 GCA_964601445.1 uncultured Candidatus Saccharibacteria bacterium | reverse complement strand
TGAAAGAGGCGCTCGGCAAGCAGGCAAAACAAATCGCGCACGCCGACACTTATTTGATTATGGCGACCAAAAAAGGCGTGATAAAAAAAGTGCGCGCCGATGAGTTTAACACGGTGCGCCGCACGGGCGTACAGGCGATATCTTTAAAAGGCGGAGATATGTTACAATGGGTGCGTGTCTCTCGCGGCAATGATGAAGTTATTTTGCTCACCAAAAGCGGCAAAGCGATTTATTTCAGCGAAAAAGATGTTCGGCCCATGGGAAGAACCGCCGGCGGCGTTCGGGCAATATCGCTCAAAGGCGGCGATGAGGTGGTGGGCGCGGATGTCATACCGGAGGGTCTGCGCGGCGAAGCGGAATTATTAGTGATGGCTGAAAACGGCTTTGGAAAGAAAACTTCCATAGGAGAATATCGCGCGCAGAAAAGAGGGGGGCAGGGCGTCAAGACATATAAGGCGACCGACAAAACGGGAAAACTTGTCGCCTCACTGCTTATTACCAAAGAATTGGAGGACCTCATCGCTATTTCAAAGAAAGGGCAGGTGATTCGCACCGAACTCGCTTCCATCCCTTCTCTTTCTCGGGCAACGCAGGGAGTGCGGCTGATGCGTCTCGCGCAGGGCGACAAGGTTGCTTCAATCGTATGCCTTTAAGAAAATGCAAAAATCAAAAATCAAAAATCAAAATTGCGGA
>CAZRNH010000084.1:0-3699 GCA_964601445.1 uncultured Candidatus Saccharibacteria bacterium | reverse complement strand
ATCCAATACTCTCCCGCCGGCGATATCTGCGCATGTTTCGCATTCACCGCAGGGATTGCCTTCGCGCGCGGCGGCTTTTTCACAATTGACCGCTTTTGCGAGAATACGGGCGATGGTCGTTTTTCCCGTGCCTTTCGGACCGGCAAACAGATACGCGTGCGCGACGGCGCCGCAAGCAATCGCGTTGCGAAGCGTGCGGGTCACATGCTCCTGCCCCACCACCTCTTCAAAATCACCGGGACGATATTTGCGGTAGAAAACAAGATTATGCATAACTCGTAAAATTTATTTCACTCCCATAACGCGGAACCGTTCCTGAATTTCAAACTCAACCTGCCGCCTGTCTTTGCCATACTTCAATCGTGAAAGCTCTTTGACGATTCGCGCGATTTCCGCGTTCCCCTCGCGAGGGATGGCAACAACCACATTGAACGGTTTGACGGTTTGGTTGCGGACCAATACGCGCGCGTACGCGTTCAGATTATCCAAATTGATAATATCATTTTCCCCGAAACTGGGCGCGAATTGATTGGCTAAAAACTTTGCGTCTTCAGTGCCCGTACGAAACACCAGCATGGAACCGACATTGCCGAATACCGCATTTTTAATATTTTCCTTCAGTTGGCCGATAAATTGATGCGCCATAGTAAGCGAGAGCCGGTATTTGCGGGCTTCTGACATTATGGTTGCAATGGAATCGGTGGCGAAATTCTGGAACTCGTCAATGTATAAATAAAAATCCGTGCGCTTTTTTTCGTCGATGTCGGCGCGCGAAAACGCCGCCATAAGAAGTTTGCCGACCATAATGAGCCCGAGCAAGCTGGAGTTAATATCACCGATTTTACCTTTGGCAAGATTTACTAAAAGAATTTTTTTGCCATCCATCACTTCCCTGAAATTAATAGTGCTTTTCTGCTGGGCGATGATGGGCCGCACGAATTCGTTGGCGATAAAGGTGTTAAACTTACTGGTTATATAAGGAGTGATGTTGGCGAGCGCCGCATCACCACCCGCTTTTTCCGCTTCTTTTTCCCAGAAATTTTTTAGTATCGGGTCTTTCACTTTTGCAAGCTTCATCTTACGGAACGCCGCATCGGAAAACACGCGCGGCACCTCAAGCAAGGTTGACCCGCTTTCCGGATCATCCATCACCAGTAAAAGCGCGTACCGCACATACTGCTCAAACATCGGCCCGCCGGTCGTTTTCAAATCATACAACTTATCAAAAATACTTATCATCTCATTAATGATAAATGTCTTTTGTTCGGGATGCGCCGGATCGTATTCAAGCATATTCAACCCGATAGGCCGCTCTAAATCTGCCGGATTAAATACGATTACATCGTCGGCGCGATGCTTGGGCACGCGCGAAAGCACATTTTCCACCGCATCGCCGTGCGGGTCTATCAAGCACACTCCCTCGCCGTTTTCAATGTCTTGGCCTATCATATTTTGCAAGGACACCGATTTGCCCGTGCCGGTCTGACCAATGATATACAAATGGCGCCGTCTGTCTTCAACCATGATGCGCGCAGGTTTTTCTTCTCCGCGATACATATTCTTGCCGAGTAAAAGTCCTTCCTCCGGCATGCCCGCCGGAAGCGGCGCCGCGCGGCTTTTCAGCGATTTTATCTTTTTCGTTTCCAAATACGGCGTCGGGAAATGAAACAAACTGGTAAGTTCTTCGGTATTTAAAATCATGCGCTGATTTGAAATGAAATTACGGAAAGCAAAATCGTACAGAAGCCGCTCCAAACCCTTCCCCGACGCGCGCTTGACCGCAAAACCGTTCATCGGCGGATTTTCAAACTGCAAAAACGCGCTTTCCAAACTCGCAAGAATCGCGGACGCGCGCGTTTCGGTCAGCGCGGAAGCGATTAAACGGATATTCACATCAAAACCGACTTTAGACGCCTTATCAATTATCGCTTTCACCGTTTGTTCGTCCACTGTATGCATCCGTTCTTTAAGCGCGTCTTCACGCCCCTTGCCTTCTTCTTTTTTACCTGCCTGCGGACGGAAAAGTTCAAACAAAAAATCAATCGCGCCTTTATGCGCGCGGCGATACGCCTCATGAAATCCCGCTCCGCCTTTCATTTCAGAGACAATCTTATGCGCTCCTTCCTGCCATCCTTTATTCGGCTTCACCAGCACTTGAACTACGCATCCTTCACCGTGGAATTCAAGCTTTGACATGGCGTTGGTAATAAAATTGAGCGGATCAATTTCCAAATGCGAATAGGTTTTTATCGGCAGATAAAAACTTTTTGACTGCATCAAATAAGAACCGACGCTCACGCCTGCGGGATTAAAAATATTATAGTCCTCCACCCGCTCTACGCGCGCTTCGTTTAAAAATCCCGTAATCTGCTTCTCGGCTGTTTCCATGTATCTGCGCGGAATAGCAAGATAAAAATGAATTTCTTCTCCTATGGCGGGAAGCACGATTTCAAAACCAAGCGCGGAAGCCCCTTGAAACATACCCTTCAGCCATCCTTCCTCTACGCGCGCAATTGAAGCGTAAAACTGCTCCATAACGCCGATAAGTTTTTTTATTTCCTCGCCCGTCGCTTCTTTTGTTTTATGCAAAGGCACTGAAACCAGCACCAGCGCCATATTAAGCGCGTAATTCACTTCCTGTTTTTTTTGAATCCTCGCGAAAAATACAAACACAAATACTCCCGCCGCAAAAAGAGCGACCGCAAAAAATAAAAAAAGATGGAGCGAAACATCCATTAGTTATTTAAATTCATCAAGTTTCTGCCTGCGCACAAGCTCATTATAAAGTTTATCCACCAATGCGTCATGGAATGCGTCCAATATATACGGGTCATGCATCTTCCGCGCCGCCGCTATCGCCTCAACCAGCCCGCGCTCAAAAGCGATATCCACCAAATGCTGGAGTTTTTCCTGTACTGTTTTCTGCGTATCCTCGGAAAGTTTCGGTGGCGCCATAATAAAAAATAAAAAATTATGAATACTATTTTACTGCGGCGAGGAATCCGTCTCCTGTTCTTTCACCGTGTTATCTATCGCGATAACCGCATTGCTTTTCGCAGATGACACGGCATCTTGCGCCGCGCGCGACTGCTCAATCGCTCCTTGGATATCTTCGTGCGCCGCATACGGATGCGAGGTTGCCATAATCACATACGCGTCAATATCGGCGAGCGCTTTCGCGCTTTCTCTTTTTATCGCTTCTTTTACTTTCGCGGCCAATTGTATAAAATCATCATTCATATTATTTAGAACCTATCTCAATAATACATCCAAGTCTGGAGTTATTATTGAGATAGGTTCTACACATCTTTCAGCTTTTCCTTGAAGTCCTTTATTTTCCGCTCGTCAATGGTTTTTAAAATCGCGTCTATTTTTCCGCGATGCTCGCGTTTTACCTGCGCAAGCGCATCCAAAAATCGCTCATAACATGCTTTCACTTCCGCTGAAGCGGCAACGGCATCTTTTTTTGGCGCGGGAACATTTTCCATAATTACTTTATTATCCTTCCGTAATCCAAAGATATTATAAACCACTACAGCCGTAAAAGCAAAGCTAGGAGTGCGGGATTCTAACAGAATCAATTGAGCGGAACGCATTCGGGCAAGATTCAAGGCGCAATTGAGGTCGGGCTTCCGCCCGCTGACTCTCAATTATCATCGGAGCCATTTGTCTTTGCAATAAACACAAGAGTTTGGTACT
>CAZRNH010000083.1:0-3759 GCA_964601445.1 uncultured Candidatus Saccharibacteria bacterium | reverse complement strand
CTTTACGCTTCAAGTTTCAAGTTTCACGCTTCAAGTTTCACATTTTATGATTAAAATCGCAATAACCGCAAAAAATGGCAGAAAATATAGGTTTTCTTTATCTAAAGGAGATGATTTTTTATCCACACTTGACATTTTTTTAAAAAGGAATAAACTTGACAAGTTGCGTTTGAAGCATATTTCTGTTTTTTGTATTAGGGAGAAAGAGTCAACCGCATGCCGCGTCGCGAAGATAACCGCCGCCGCGTTACGGTTCACAATGGAAAGCACAAGCAGACGGTAATTGCGTGCTTTTTTATTTTTTATATTACATACATTACACATATTATTTTGATTTTTTGTTTTCATGTTTAAGTGATATGTGACAGGAGAAAGCCCTTTGCCTTTTATGGGTGGGGGATTGTCGTTTTGTCATATATATACATTCCCATGAGAGAACGCAAACTATTTTCAAAAGTGGCGCCCGGTTCCGTCAGTCAATTGCCCAATTTAGTTGAGGTGCAGTTGAATTCATATAAATGGTTTATACAAAAAGGTCTGCGCGAGTTGTTTGATGAAATTTCTCCCGTGAAAGATTATTCGGGAAAAGACCTCTCTCTTTCTATTCTTCATTATTATTTTGACGAGCCGAAACACAGCGAGAAAAAAGCGAAAGACCACGGCACTTCATTTGAGGCGCCGTTAAGGGCAAAAGTGCGTCTTGAGAATAAGCGGACCGGAGAAATAAAAGAACAAGAGATGTATTTGGGCGATTTTCCCGTTATGACAAAGCGGGGGACTTTTATCGTGAACGGCGTGGAACGGGTCGTGGTATCGCAGATTATCAGGTCATCCGGCGTATTTTTCACGGCGGAAATGGCAAAAGGAAAGAAGAATTTCGGCGCGAAAATAATTCCCAATCGCGGGGCGTGGATTGAATGCGAAACCGATACGGACGGGTCGCTGACGGTGCGCATAGACCGCAAGCGTAAAGTGCCGCTGACCGCGCTTTTGAAAGTGTTCGGATTCGCCGATAATGACGCGATTCGCCGCGAATTCAAAGATGATGCGGCAACCGGCGGATATATAGAAGCGACCATCGCAAAAGATGCTTCGGTTACCCGTGAAGAAGGATATATAGAAATATATAAGAGGATACGGCCCGGCGATCCGGTTACTCCGGAGGGAGCGAAACAACTTCTTGACGGAATGTTTTTTTCTTTTGCGAAATACGATCTTTCGGAAGTAGGAAGATATAAATTGCATATGCGGCTGTACGGCATGTCTTTCAAAGAATTATACGACAAAGACATTACGCCGCAGGAGCGCGTGCTTTCTCAAAAAGACCTTGTGCTTATCGTGAAAGAAATTATTCGTCTGAATAATGATTCTTCGGCAATGCCTGATGATGTGGACCATTTAGGCAATCGGCGCATAAAGTCGGTGGGAGAATTGCTTCAAGCGAAACTTCGCGTGGGGCTTACGCGCGTGGAGCGTATCATTAAAGACAGGATGAGTACGCTTGATATGTATACGCTCACGCCTTCTCAACTTATCAATGTAAGGCCGTTAATGGCGGCGGTAAAGGAATTTTTTACCTCCTATCAGCTTTCGCAGTTCATGGACCAGATCAATCCGCTTGCGGAACTGGAACATAAGCGGAGAATTTCGGCGATGGGTCCGGGCGGGCTTACGCAGGAACGCGCGGGTTTTGAAGTGCGGGATGTGCATCCTTCTTCTTACGGGCGGATTTGCCCGATTCAAACGCCGGAAGGCCCCAATATCGGCTTGGTGGGGCATCTTGCCGCGTACGCGCGCGTGAATAAATTTGGTTTTATTGAAACGCCGTGCAGAAAAGTAAAAAATGGAAAGGTAACCGATGAAGTGGCGTATCTCAATGCGGCTGAATCGGAAAAGTATATTATTGCCGCCGCGGACATACAGCTTGGCGCGCATGGAGAAATAGTGGAAGAAAAAGTTGGCGCGCGCTTGAAAGGAAAGGCCGGTATTTTTTCAGCAGAAATGATTGATTTCGTGGATGTCGCGCCCAATCAGTTTATTTCCATTGCGACGAGTTTTATTCCGTTTTTAGTTCATGATGACGCCAATCGCGCGCTTATGGGTTCCAATATGCAACGCCAAGCGGTGTCGTGTATCCGTCCGCAGGCCCCTATCGTAGCGACCGGCGTTGAAACAAAAGCGGCGCTTGATTCCGGGCAGGTTATTATTGCCGAGGAAGACGCGACGGTGGCGGAGGTTGATGCAGACCATATCGTGCTTTCTTTAGGGAAAGACAAAGGAGAAATAACTCATGACCTGCATTCGTTTGTCCGTTCAAACCAGTATTCAAGTATTTCCCAGTATCCTCTCGTGCGCAAGGGAAGTAAGGTAAAAAAAGGAGAGGTGATAGCCGATGGGAGTGCGACTCGCGAGGGTCAGATGGCGCTTGGGCAAAATCTGCTGGTCGCTTTTCTTTCTTTTTCCGGTTATAACTTTGAAGACGCGATTATTCTTTCCGAACGATTGGTAGAGGATGACCGTTTTACTTCCATTCATATTGAGGATTTCTCCGTTGATGTGCGGGATACGAAGCTCGGTCCGGAAATAACCACCTACGATATTCCAAATGTCGGCGAGGACCGCCTGAAGGATTTGGATGAAGACGGAGTGGTAAGAATCGGCGCCGAGGTTGATTCAAATGACATTCTTGTCGGTAAAATTTCTCCGAAGGGAGAAGCGGATTTGACTCCCGAAGAACGCCTTTTGCGCGCCATTTTCGGCGAGCATGCGCGGGAAGTGAAAGATACTTCATTGCGTTTGCCGCATGGCAAGCGGGGCAGAGTGGTGGGCATTAAAGTATTTTCGCGCGACCATGGCGATAAGCTCCCCTCGGGCGTGATAAAAAGCATCCGCATTGAAATCGCGCAGTTGCGCAAAGCCGCGGTGGGCGACAAGCTTGCCGGTCGCCACGGCAATAAAGGCGTGATTTCAAAAATTATGCCGGTAGAGGATATGCCGCATCTTGCCGACGGAACTCCGGTTGACATCATATTGAATCCGCTGGGCGTCGCGTCGCGCATGAATCTCGGTCAAATTTTGGAAACGCACTTGGGATGGGCCGCGGAGAAACTTAATTATCCGGCGATTACGCCCGCGATGTCGGGTGCGACCGAAGAAGATATCAAGCATGAGTTGAAAAAAGCGGGACTTCCCGAAACCGGAAAAATAGATTTGTATGACGGCAGAACGGGAGAAAAGTTTAATCAGCCGGTCACTGTGGGGATGATCTATATTCTCAAACTCAATCATCTTGTGGAAGATAAGATTCATATGCGCTCCATAGGCCCTTATTCCCTCATTACCCAACAGCCGTTAGGCGGGAAAGCGCAGTTTGGCGGCCAGCGGCTTGGAGAAATGGAAGTATGGGCGCTTGAGGGTTACGGAGCGGCATACACTTTGCAGGAGATGCTTACGATAAAATCAGATGATGTGCTTGGGCGCACCGCGGCATACGATTCCATTATTCGCGGAGAAAAGATTAAGAGTCCGAATATTCCCGCTTCGTTCCATGTGTTGGTTAATGAGTTAAAATCGCTTGGATTATCGGTTCTTTTTGACGGCAAGGAAAAAATATCCAATGATAAAATATGACCTATAAGAAATGCCGGCGTTGTTTATGCGCACAATCATTGCGGCGCATACTCTGCGGGTCTTCCCTTGAAGAATGTCTCAGCTTGGTGTCGCCATAGGCGACTCATCGTAACGAGAGCAAACTGCGCT
>CAZRNH010000082.1:1627-3799 GCA_964601445.1 uncultured Candidatus Saccharibacteria bacterium | reverse complement strand
AGGGGGGTGTCATTTTAACTTGGGAAGGGGTGTCATTTTCGCTTGGGTATTACAGATTTTTTGTTGTGCTTGACAGCCGATAGTAAATATGCTATGTTTATATCGGCATAATCGAGTCATTGTGGCTCGGTAATAGCACATTCCAACCCAACGAAAGAGAGGTGAACCATGGCGCAAACGGCCAGAGTCGAAAAGAAAAGCTGGATTCCAGAAGTTCCGAAGAAACGCATCGAGGAACTCGCCGAGCGGATCAAACCGATTGTGCAGTTCGCACAGAAAGGCAAGTATTACATCAAGCCGGTGGATCTGTTCGGTATCGCCTACACATGGGACCCCAAGTCCGCGGACAAGGCGACGGGCCTCAAACCCCTCTGCGACATCACGACCTACCACACCTACGGCTACTACGGCATGTTCAAGCCATCGATTGCCGAGGTGTTGGCGCAGATTCCGGCGGAGCACCTGGACAAGGTGGTCGCGTTCGAGATCGTGGGAAGTCCCAAGACGGCTGATGACCTCAATCGGGAATACGAAGCCCTCAACGCGGGCTACCACATCGCCACGACGCGACTCTATGTTCGGGGGTAACTACGAGGCCTCGATCAGACACATGTTCTGTTCGAGGCCTTTTCTTTATTTGATTTTTTTTTAAATTTTTCATAAAATACATTTGGTATTCGCTTTATGAATTCTGAGGGGAAGAAAATTTTTTAATCCAAATCATAAAATTCTTTTTAATAATTAACCAATAAAAATATATGAGCATAGAAAATCCGTTCAACAATCCTCCGCAAGAAACTCCAAAGCTAGAGGAAAAAAAACTAGAACAACCAATAAAGGAACCGAACCCCGAAGAACAGAACCTGTCAGAAGAGCAAGAAGAGCAATATGAACAATGGATGAAAGATCATCCGGAAACTGTAATAACTCCAGAAGACTTACGTGAATGCGGGCTAGAAATTGCGGAATTAGAAGAGATGCTTGTTTCATTTGAATTGATACATTCTCTCGCAGAACTGCATTTGATTATCGACCTCAAGCCAGAAGATGCCCCGAAGTATCCTTTACGAGAATCAGCCAAAGCCGCACTCATTCCTATCGTTGCAAAACTGAACATATTAAAACAAGAAACAAATATTGCGCCTGAAAAACATGAGGAATTGAAAGCAAAATACAAGCATCTCTCAAGAGCTGTCGGAATAATAAACAGCAACAAAGTAGATCATAATAGGTGATTGATGTCATATTCATACAATGAGTTATCAAAGAATTTGCCGCAAAAGAAAAACTTGTTCACTGTTTGTCCAAGAGCGAAGCGATTGGTTACAAACAGCAATCCCGCCTTCTAAAATTTAAATAAATGGCGGGGAAATTATTAGCGGTGCGGTTCTACCGCCTTTCAGATTTTTCGCGGGGGGGTCTCGCCGCCGCAGGCGGCGAAATGGGTTCGCACTAATTTAAGTATCCTGCACCAAAAAGAAAGGCGACGGACTCGTACTGATTGAAGTTAAAGCGAGCCGCATCGCTGATTCAGCAGAATCATCTACTGGGTCAAAATCGCAAAAGAATAAGAAAAAGCGTCGGTTTGAATTATGTTTTCATTGTGGAAGAAGAAATTTTTTAACCTTTTTACTTTACATTGTAGAGCTTTCGCATTTAAACAGGCATACTACTTGCTATGAAAGCGTGGTATACTGCGCTACATATGGAAGATAATAAGGAGGAAACAAAAAAATCAATTCTTATTGTGGAAGATGAGCTTCCGCAGTTGACCATCCTGAAACATTTATTTGAAAAAGAGGGGTATAACGCGCACACGGCAACGAATGGGGTGGAAGGATTTGAAAAGGCAAAAATGCTGAAACCGCATGCGGTGCTTCTGGATTTGGCGATGCCATTTGGCGACGGCGTCACTATGTTGCGCCGCATGAATACGGATCCGGAATTGTCCGATACCCCCGTCATCATACTCACTAACCTCGCCATGGATGATAATCTGAAAAAAAATATAAGCCCCAAAAAAGACCGTTTTTTCACTAAAACAAATCACACGCTTCAAGAGATAATCGCTTATGTAAACACCGTCGCATGAAATCGCCGCTTGAAAGAACCGTATTTTTCTTATTTGTATTCGCGTGCGCCGCGGCCTTCACTCTTGCGCTTTCGTTATTT
>CAZRNH010000082.1:0-1617 GCA_964601445.1 uncultured Candidatus Saccharibacteria bacterium | reverse complement strand
CTCTCCGTGGCGGCATCGTTTTTCGCCGTTGCCGCCTGCGCGGCTATTTTTTTTGTCATGCGCGCGGTGCGCGCGGAAACGGGCGCGCGCGACGGGGCGGCGGAAGAAAAAGCGCGCGCAGGGCACGATCTGCGCCTGGCTCGCGCAACCTACCAAAGCGCCGTACTGAAAGAAATCATTGAACGGATACGGCCGCCGCTTGAAGCAAATGAAACGCTTGAAATCATTGCCGGCTCGCTTTCCAAAATTATTCCTTCACACATGGTGTCTTATCTTGCCCGCGACGCGCAAAACAAGCTTGCCTTTAAGTGCCATTTGGAAGAGCCGGTCGGGCACGGCTTCACCGATGAAATAAAGAAAAAAGCAATTGCGCTTTTCGGGTTGTTGTCCGGCGCCTCCATAAAAGAAGAAGAGGTGTCGGCGGCATGCTTCGGCGCCGTCTCCGATGCGCGCGCGGAAAAAAGGGAGTTGGCGCGCTCATTCTTTCATCTGCCATTCGTCGTCAACGGCGAGCTTGCGGGCATTATCACGGTCGCCTCCGCGCGGCAGGAACCGTACACGGAAGAAGAAATGGCGCCTCTGTATGCGGTCGTCGCGCAGGCGGGAGCGGCAATCGGCACAATAAAAAATCTGGTCTTTGAAGAAACAAGCAAAGTGCGCGCAACGGTCGCTTCGCTTAATGAAGGCATTATTATGATGAGTACACAGCCGCAGGAGATTGCCGTTATCAACGCGAAAGCGAAGGAGGTGCTCGGCCTTGCCGATAAAAAAGAGGTCTCTCTTCTTGATGTCGTGCAGGCGCTTTGGGGAAAACTTGACTTCCGCACGGCGGCCGAACGAGTGCTCGCCTCGCGAACCACCGAAATATTCCCGGGGCTTTCCGCCGGCGATGTATTTTATAAGATCACTGCGGGTCCGGTAAAAAATATGCGGGAAGAAATAATCGGGGTCGCTTTTATTTTTTCCGACATCACGAGGGAGCGGGAAATAGATAAAATGAAAAGTGAATTTATTTCCACGACCAGCCATCAGCTCCGTACGCCGCTTTCTTCCATGAAATGGTTTATGGAAATGCTGCTTTCCGGCGATATCGGCGTCCTCACTGAAAAACAAAAAGGCGTACTGACGGATATATATAACTCCAACGAGCGCGTCATCACGCTGGTCAACGATTTACTGGATGTATCGCGCATTGAATCCGGCAAAATCGTACTGGAACCGACACCCACCGACCTTATTGATTTTTTCAAAAGCATGCTTCCTGAAGTGGCGCAGGACTTTAAAAAGCGGCATCAAACATTTCACTTTATAAAACCGGAGTCGCTCCCGCGCGTTACCATTGATCCGCGCCTTGTGTGGCAAGTAGTCCAAAATCTGCTGACGAACGCCTCAAAGTACACGCCGGAAAACGGAACTGTTTCGCTTGCGGTTTCTGTGCAGGAAAAATATATTCTTATTGAAGTAACGGATAACGGCTACGGCATTCCTGAATTCCAAAAGCACCGCGTCTTTGAAAAGTTTTTCCGCGCGGATAATATTTCAAAGATGGAAGGTACGGGACTCGGACTGTATATCGCCAAAGAAATAGCGGAAACGTCCGGCGGGGCATTGCGGTTT
>CAZRNH010000081.1:0-3864 GCA_964601445.1 uncultured Candidatus Saccharibacteria bacterium | reverse complement strand
CGCGCTCCGCTTACGCTTCGCTAAAATCAAAGTGCAAAAGTCAAAGTGCAAAATTTTGGTGGTCGCCGCAGGCGACCAATATATAATCGCGAAGCGATACCTTAATTTTGATATTTGATATTTAATATTTGATTTTAGTGCTTCGTAAGCGAAGCACAGGCTCCGACTCCTTGTAAGTATATGGTTTCAGTTCTATTTCACTCCCCTCATCGGGGTTCTTTTCACCTTTCCCTCACGGTACTTGTTCACTATCGATCACAAAAGATATTTAGCCTTGGGAGAGTAGTCCTCCCGGATTCGCGCGGGGCTTTCGTTCCCCGCGTTACTTAGGAACGGATATTCAAAGCGTATGATAATTTTCATCTACGGGGCTATCACCCGCTATGGCCCTCCTTTCCATGAGAATTCAATTAATTATCACATCTTGATTCGCTCTGCTTCATCTTACGACAAAGACATATCCGCCCTGCAACCCCTGCGCGCTTCGCTTACGCTTCGCTAAAATCAAAGTGCAAAAGTCAAAGTGCAAAACTTTGAGTTTTGACTTTTTATTTAGTGCTTCGTAAGCGAAGCACGCAGGTTTGGGCTGTTCCCTTTTCGCTCGCCGCTACTAGGGGAATAATACGAGCTTATAGCTTATAGCTTTTAGCTTATAGAAGCACAAAACCTCTAAAAGCTATCAGCTGAAAGCTAAAAGCTGAATTTGTTTTCTTTTCCTCCGGTTACTGGGATGTTTCACTTCACCGGGTGCGCTCCGCGCTCCGCTTACGCTTCGCTAAAATCAAAGTGCAAAACGCAAAGTGCAAAACTGTGGTGGTCGCCTATGGCGACCAATTTAAAATATCGCGAAGCGATACATTAATTTTGAGTTTTGACTTTTGAGTTTTGACTTTTTATTTAGTGCTTCGTAAGCGGAGCACGGTTGCGCTGGTTTACAGCGCAGGGTTTCCCCATTCGGAAATCGTCGGATCACAGGTAGCTTGACGCCTCCCCGACGCTTATCGCAGTCACGCCACGTCCTTCATCGCTCTTTTGTGTCAAGGCATCCACCATATACTCTTATTTCCCGCGAAAACATACAAACAAACGAAAAATTGACCCCCACACCAATCCCGCCGAAACGCGCTGATAAACAATAATACTCAAGCGAAGCGGCTTCGCCTGACATAATGCGCATGCGAGTGATTCCCGCAAAGATATGGTGTGAGGGGTTGACCCACTAACTATTTATTTTTCAAATAACTTGCCGTGCGTCAATAATTATCCGATCAGCGGTTGAATATTTTCTTTGTGAACATATCCAACCGCTTGCCGAAAATTCTTTATTATAATATACCGTCCTTAAAAAAGAGAAAGCGCCCTTTTGTTGAGCGCCGTCTTCATGCAAAAAGAAACCCTGCGGGCTATGCGCTCCCTTTATTTCGTATGATAAAATTGATACTCATTTTTACCTCCGCGTATTCTACTTCAAGCGGCGCGCGAATGTCAATAGCTTACTCTTTTCAAAATGAAAGGGGCTTGTCTTTTTGACAAACCCCTTCTTCGTTGCTGGCATCGGATTAGAGAAAGGCGCGCAAATCGCACACCCCCTCTTCAGATGTAATCGCTTTTTTCTTGATAAGGGCGATGACACCCTTTACTTCCTCAAAAAGAATCTGTTTTGCCTTTAAAAAGGCATCCTCTTGAGAAAGTTCCCCTTTTTCAACTGCGCGTAAAATATCGCGCAACTTGACTGTATAATGAGGAGACATTTTGCACCTCCTTGTTATGATGTAAAATTACAAAAAAAATTCGCACTCACGCGCACGCGTAAAAAGTATAACATATGAAAGACATAAAAGGTGTCTTCATTATTCTTACCTTTACCGCTTTCTCATTTTCACAACTTCCGCGGGAGGAATATTGCGCATTACGATTTTTCGCTCCGCTATTTCAAAATCGTCCAACATTTCAAAGACATCTTTATTTTCCGGCGCAGTCATATATCTTATAAAAATAAAATGCCCTCTCTTTTTTAAAACCTTCTTCACTTTTTCCAAAATACCAATAATGCTTTTCTTAGGGAGGGAACGAAATGGGAGCGTGCACACAATTTCATCCGCCTCATGAAGATTATATTTTTTAAGAATAGCATCAATGTGCTCCGCGTCTGCGTGCTCAATGCGCACGGACAATCCCTTATGTGCATGCGCGATATTGTTACGGCACAGCGCAACTAACTTTTCATTAATCTCAACTCCGATAAAAAAATCGCGCGGGCGCAAACGCTTTATTATTTCTTGGGTAAGATTCCCTATGCCGACCCCGAATTCAACGATTACTTTCGGCGCATCCAATTCTTTTATTTCAGGCGCCATTACCCGCGCCACGAATCTGCTGGTGCATATGACCGTACCCACCGTCCTTAAATGAGCAAGCCCCTCCGCAAAGAAAATGCTGTTTCCTTTTGGTGTCATCTCTGAAATTATTATTGGGCGATATCCCGCTTTATTTTTGAGAGAAATTCGGACGCGTGTTCTTTCCCGCCGAGCCCGAACGCAAGTCCGCCAGCGAGCGAGAGCATGCCCACAAGGCCGATATATATCGTATTGACGAATGTCTGCGCCACGCCCAACTGGTCAAGCGCGGTCACGAACGCAAAAATAAATATCGCCCACCGCACCACGCTTGCCACAAACGGCCCCGAATGAAGTCCTGATGCGGAAATAGACGCGTTTGTCGCTTTTGCAAAGAAATCAGCAAGCAAGACCCCGATTGCCAAAATAATCACCGCAACCGCCACATTAGGAATATATACCAGCACCTGCGCGAGAAAATCGGAGACCTGCGTGAGATTTAATAAATTAGCGGAAACAAGCAGGCCGGTGATGATAAAAAACCATTTTACCAACCACCCAATAAAATCGCCTATATGAAATGATATGCCGAAACGGCGCATTATTCCTTCCGCGCCTGTTTTTTCAAGCATGCTTTCAATTTTCAACAATGCGACCAATCGGGACACCAATCCCTTTAACGTAGCGCCTATCATCAGAAAGACGATGAAAACCAGCACCGCAAGAAACATCCGGGGGATATAGATAACCAAACTGGACCACACAAAACCAACTGACTGCGCCATCACCTCCGGGAATGTGTAAGTAGGAGACATATAGTGTTGTATTTAAGAATAAATAATAACCTTTTTATAATATACGATAATACGCCTGACTTCAATGACTGATGTGGATAAGAGAAGCTACCGACTATCACAAACTCCTTTATATTTAATTGCTGTTTTTCCCGCCGCGCACGAATTGGAATAAGTTATGCCGTCAACCCCGCACACAGGAGCATATTCTTGAGTACACACTGCCTCCCCGCTTACAGGTTCAACGACTATCGGTCTTAATTCTGCGGGCGGAATCTGTCCTTCTTTAGCGCCGCTTGTCGCGGCGCCGAGACATACCCATACGCCGTTGCGGCAATCCAGCATTTCTCCGCGCGGGCAAGCGGGCGCCTGCCTGTCATCGCACGCCGTCCTATTATTTGTTTCGGGAAACACTCTTTTCTCCGGCTCCGGAGATAATTTTACGCTTTCATCATCTACCGATTTAGCACTACCCAAAATAAAGCCGGATAATATTCTTGATCCGTTTATTACAAGCACCTCCGCGGAGCGCGCTTTGCCGAATGCCTCGCCATATTTTTTCTCCGTAAAAGCTGTTGCGGCTTGAGCAAAATTATCTTTCGCTTTTGCAAGCATATCACCCGCCCGTTCAAAACCCGCTTTCATTCTGTCGTTAAAATCCTTTTTGAGAGTTTGTCTTCCTATGGAACTTGGCACACCATATTCGTTAATGGCGAATTCAGCGACAGCTGTTG
>CAZRNH010000080.1:0-3878 GCA_964601445.1 uncultured Candidatus Saccharibacteria bacterium | reverse complement strand
ATGAAATATCGTCAATGTACGGCTTTTGCAGATCATATACGCCCCGCTCATTTAACGGTAATTTCGCTGACGACAAACTTCTTATCTCTCCCGTGCGAATAAAATCCCCTTTCTTTTTCAATTTCTTTGCAACCGCCGCATTGTTGTCTGCTCCTTCAAGAGCGGTCTCAATCATCCATAAAGGATACTCGTGACTGACTATTAAAATACGCTTGCCTTTGTGCTCTGCTTCCATTTTTTTTATAAAACCGCACATGCGGGCGCGCACCTCTTCCAAGTTCTCCCCTTCGGGCGGCCGCTTGGAAAACTTTTCAATAAAGAAAGAAAAATGACGGTGATATTCTGCGACCGGCCCGCCGTCAAAAGAACCGACCAATACTTCCCTGATGTCCGCGTCAATCACTCTGCCTGACGCGGGAACGCCGAAAAAATCTCCCGCGATTTCAGCGGTTTCTTTCGTCCTGACAAGCGGAGACGCGCATATAATATCCATTTTTACCTCCGGATTTTTTTTTATAAATCGCTTCAAAGACGCAACGACTTCAAGCGCGCCCTTTTTGGTAAGATGATTTTTCGGATTTCCCTTTGAATCTGTTTTATTTTTCACATTACATACCGCTTGTCCGTGACGCATGATAAAGTAAGTGTTTTTCAGCTTGCTCAAACGACCCAATTCTTCCGTGCCTGAAACCACGCGCGTATAAGCGCACGCGCCGCATTTCCATATAGGCAAAGGCGTCCCCCAATACCGCTCGCGGGAAAACGCCCAGTCCTTTACCTCTTTGAGCCATTCGCCGAATCTGCCTTCCTTTATATGGGAAGGTATCCAATTGATAGTCGCATTGCGCGAAAGCAATTCTTTTTTAAGGAGCGACATCTTCACAAACCAGCTCTTGCGGGCAAAATACAATAGCGGGGTATCGCACCGCCAGCAAAACGGATACTCGTGTTCGTACAATTCTTCTTTCAACAACAGCCCTCTTTTTTGCAATTCTTCGGTAATCAACGGGTCGGCGCGTTTCACAAACATTCCTTGCCACGGAAGCTCGGCGGAAAATTCGCCGTTTTCTTTCACGGGATGAAGCACAGGCAAGCCGTGTCGTTTCGCCGCCGCCATATCGTCTTCGCCGTATGCGGGGGCTAAATGCACGATGCCGGACCCTTCCTCCGCGGACACGAAATTTTCCTCCACCACAAAAAACGCCTTTTTGTCCGGCTTGATGTATGAAAATAATTGTTCGTATTCAAGTCCCGCAAGTTCTCTTCCTTTGAGCGTCTGCACTGCCATCCATCCTTCCCCAAGCGCGTGCATGCGGGACTTGGCAATCACCGCTATCTCATCGCCTTTTTTCGCTCGCACATATTCAAGATCAGGATTCACGGCAAGCGCGACATTTCCGGGCAGCGTCCATGGCGTCGTGGTCCACACGATAAAATACTCCCGAACAGCCGCGGCGCGCTCATCATCAAATATCGCGCCGTTGCGCGCTTTCTCTTTAAACGCGTCTTCTTTTGTCGGTTGCGCGCGGCGCACAAGAAACTTCACGAATAAAGATTTTTCTTTCACCGTTTTATATCCCTGCGCTATTTCGTGCGAAGAAAGCCCCGTGCCGCACCGCGCGCAATACGGCGTTACTTTATAATCCTCCACCAGCAGTCCCTTCTCAAAAATGCGCGCAATAACCCACCATAACGACTCAATATACTTATTTTCATAA
Organism: uncultured Candidatus Saccharibacteria bacterium; assembly: GCA_964601445.1. GTDB lineage: Bacteria > Patescibacteriota > Minisyncoccia > GWC2-36-17 > WO2-46-25 > JACQDT01. The sequence continues at coordinate 2,160 of CAZRNH010000080.1, read as the reverse complement.
GTGATATACGGATGCTGAATATCCAGCCAAAATCCAATGCGCTTCGTCACGCGCTCCCATTCGTCTTTGTATTTCCATACCGATTCTTTGCACAGCCGGTTAAACTCTCCCACGCCCAATTTTTCAATTTCCGATTTTCCGCGAAAACCGAGCCGTTTTTCCACTTCAATCTCCACCGGAAGCCCGTGCGTATCCCACCCCGCGCGGCGCGGCGCGAAATACCCCTTCATTGTTTTATACCGTAAAAAAAGGTCCTTAAAACAGCGCCCCATCACATGCCCGGGATGCGGCATGCCGTTTGCCGTCGGCGGGCCCTCGTAAAACACGAATCGCTTTTTTGACGCGGCGCGGGCTTTCAGCGTTTTCTCAAACACTTTATTTTTCTCCCACCACGCCAGCACACTCTCTTCCATTAGCGCGATTTTTGATTTTTCTTTTTGATTATCTGCTTCCATAATGCCGTATTGTATCGTAAAAGCGCGCATGCAGTCAAAAACTCCGCCAAGCATGGCGTGGTTTTTCTTACCCATTACCCCTCACCCTTTATGTTTACTTCTCGATGAGGCCAGTAGAATTTACAAGGCTAAGTCTCGTAAATCATAAGAGTCATGGCGCCCGAGCCACTTGAACTGTTGACAATATATCTGTATGATATATTATATATATATGATTACGCAGGTGTTATTTAGGATAGATAAAAAGCTGAAAGATCGGGCGATGGAAAAGGCGCGGCATGAAGGCGTGGCGCTTTCTTCTGTGTTAAAACTCGCGACAAGGGCCTTTGTTGATGGTTCTTTGGATATTCAACTGGTTGGCACAACAAAGTTCAAGCCGGCAACCGAAAAAAGGCTCGCACAAAGCTTAGAGGACATACGAAAGAAAAAAAATCTTTCTCCGGCTTTCCCTACCGCAAACAAAGCAATACATTATCTGCGAAAGCTCTGATGCGAGTCATTTACCATAAAAACTTTACGAAAAGATTTCGGAAGTTGCCGACAAAAATCAAAGAGGGCTTTTATGAAAGACTCGCTCTTTTTTATAGCGACAAATATGCCGAATCCCTCAATAACCACTCCGTTGATAAAGCATATCCATGCTTAAGAAGCATCAATGTAACCGGTGACTATCGTGCTCTTTTTCACGACAGCGAAGATGCTGTCACTTTCGTAGATATCGGCACTCACGCCAAACTATACTAAACGAAAATATATTGCCCGCAATACAACTGCGCGCTACACTGGGGATATGGCAACCTTGGCGGACAACAGAAAAGCGCGATTTGACTACGAAATTCTTGAACGCTACAAAGCGGGCATCGTGCTTTTCGGTTTTGAGGTGAAAGCGATTATGGCGGGCAGAGCGAATCTGTCCGGCTCGTTCGTGCTTATTCGCGGCGGCGAGGCGTTTTGGATAAATGGAACCATCGCGCCCTACCAGCAAAAAAACACGCCCGGCGGATATGCGCCCGACCGCACGCGCACACTTCTTTTAACCAAAAAAGAAATAGCCGTGCTTGCGGGAGCGGGAAGCCAAAAGGGCTTGACACTTATTCCGCTTGGGTTGTATACTGAAAAGCGCAAAATCAAATTGGAATTCGGACTGGCGCGCGCGAAGAGAAAGTTTGAAAAACGCGAAAAAATAAAGACTAGAGAATTCCGACGCGAGAAAGCAAAAATCATGAAACATGAATCCTGAAACTTGAAACGTCCGTCAAAGGAATGTTTCATGGTTCATGTTTCACGTTTTATGATGTAAGGGGATGCAGGGCTTTGACAAAAAGAATCTTTCACGCAGTGCGAGCCGAGGGGCCGCGTACTCGGAAAACAGCGGTGCATAAATCAAGTGCAAACGCAATATCAAAAGTAAAGAACGCATTCGCTTCGGCTTTTGCCTCTTTTGCTTTCGCAACCGCTTAATAAACGCAGTTGCCATCGGTCCCCGTTTTACTTGAGAGCGGGGGTACCGGTGTTATACATCAAGTTGCCGCATGATGACGCCGTTTTATCCTGCGAAAGACATATCGGCTTGAAGACGCGGTGTTTTGATTGCTTTACAGCCGCGGCTTGAATAAAAAAACAATCTACGCTTGTAGATGCGGCGGGAAAGACTTTTTGGAAGTGGGTTCAACTCCCACCATCTCCACAAAAACAAGAAGCGAAG
>CAZRNH010000079.1:3309-3882 GCA_964601445.1 uncultured Candidatus Saccharibacteria bacterium | reverse complement strand
AGATGTGGCGGTGGCGATTGAAAAAGCGGCAAGACAAGCTAAAAAAAGAATGGCAAAGATATATATTCAGGGAGGAACCATTCCGCATGAAATAGATATAAAGTTAAAAAGCGCGCGGATTTTATTGAAGCCGGCAAAAGAAGGAAAGGGGGTGATTGCCGGTGGCGCGGTGCGCGTGATATGCGACCTTGTCGGCATTAAGAATGTGGTGGGAAAGATATTGGGAAAGAGCACCAATAAGATAAATATCGCCGAAGCGACGATGGCTGGATTGAAACGATTAAAACGAAAGAATAACGAATTAAAAATGAAGAATAAAGAATCAGGTTCCTAATTCATTATTCGTACTACTTATATGCAATTACACACGCTGAAACCAACTCATCCGGGGAAGGACAGAAAGCGCATCGGGCGCGGCGGCAAACGCGGCACTACTTCAGGAAGAGGTACGAAAGGGCAGAAGTCCCGTTCAGGACATAGAATCCGTCCCGCTGAAAAAGATTTGATAAAAAGCATGCCGAAATTGAGGGGGCGCGGTAAGCACTCCTTTAAGACGCATGCCAAAAAGAGTTT
>CAZRNH010000079.1:0-3291 GCA_964601445.1 uncultured Candidatus Saccharibacteria bacterium | reverse complement strand
GAATGTCGGCCGGGTGAATAAGGCGTTTGAGGCCGGCGAAACCGTTTCTCCAAAAACGCTTTGTGAAAAAGGTCTGGCGGAGATGACGGGCGGTTATATTCCCGCGGTGAAATTGCTTGCGGATGGAGAGGTGACCAAGAAATTTTTCGTAGAAGATTGCCTGTTTTCCGCGGCCGCGAAAGTAAAAATTGAGAAAGTCGGAGGAACTATTACATTAAATCAAAGAACAAATATCAAAAATCAAAATGATCATAAAGATCTCCCGCAGGGAGACAGCGTAAAACTAAAAGGTTAAGGAAGTTTTGAATTTTGAGCTGTGGTTTTGCGCTTTGAGTTTTGCGTTTTGAGTTTGAGCGAAGCGATTATGTTCCAACAAACAATCAATGCATTCAAAATAAAGGATGTGCGGCGCAAAGTGTTTTTTGTCGCGGTTTTGCTGGTGGTGTTTCGTTTTGCCGCCACGATTCCCGTTCCGGGAGTTGATACGGAAAAATTAAGAAGTTTTTTCGCAGGCAATCAGTTCTTCGGTCTTTTGAATATATTTTCCGGCGGCGCGCTGGATAATCTTTCCATCGTCATGCTTGGCGTGGGGCCTTACATCACCGCAAGCATTATCATGCAGTTGATGACAATGATATTCCCCGGATTAAAGGAGGTGTATCAGGGACAGGGAGAGCAGGGGCGGCAGAAATTCAATCAGTATACGCGGCTCCTCACTCTTCCGCTTGCATTTTTACAGGGATACGGTCTTTTAGCGCTTTTGCAGAATCAAGGCGTGATAAGTCATTTGGGACGGTTCGCGCTTGCCACGAATCTTATTGTGGTAACGGCGGGCACCATGTTTCTTATGTGGGTAGGCGAACTTATTTCGGAGAAAAAAATAGGCAACGGCGTTTCATTTCTTATTTTTGCCGGTATTATTGCGGGTATTCCAAAGGATATCCAGCAATTTTTTCTGAATTTTGACGCATCAATGATTCCGACACTCGCGGTTTTTTTAGCTATTGCCTTGATAGTTATCGCGGGCGTAGTGTTTATTAACGACAGTCAGCGCAATATTCCCGTTTCGTACGCAAAGCGCGTGCGCGGGTCCCGCGTGTACGGCGGATCATCCACCTATCTGCCTCTGAAAGTGAATCAGGCGGGAGTGATTCCGATTATTTTTGCCACTTCCATCTTGCTTTTTCCGCAAATGTTCGGGAGTTTTATGCAATTGTCGGGAAAAACATGGATGCAGGAAATCGGCCGTTCAATCGCCGGATTTTTTCAAGCGGGAGGATTCATATACGGCGCGCTTTATTTTTTTCTTGTGGTGGTGTTCACTTATTTTTATACCGCGATTACATTTGATACGAAAGAAATTGCGGACAATGTGCAAAAACAGGGTGGATTTGTGCCCGGCATCAGACCCGGCAATCCGACCGCGGATTTTTTAAATAAAGTGATGAACCGCATTACGCTCGCGGGCGCGCTATCTTTGGGCGCCATCGCCGTCTTGCCTTATCTTGTCCAGTATTTCACGCAGACCGCAACACTTACTTTGAGCGGCACCGCGCTTCTTATCGTGGTATCGGTAGTGCTTGATACGGTCAAGCAGATAAAAGCGCAACTCGCGATGCATGAGTATGAAAAATTCTGAAGAACCTCTTACTCTTATTTTACTCGGCCGTTCAGGCAGTGGAAAGGGAACGCAGGCGCGCTTTTTAGTTGACGAATTTAATCTTGAATATATAGGGACGGGGGACTTATTGCGTGAGTATTCACGGCGGGATAATCCGCTTGCGCATCGGCTGAAAGAAACGCTTGCACAAGGGAAACTGACTCCTTCATGGATGCCTTTTTTTATCTGGATGGAAAAGCTCGCGTACATTGACCCGCGGAAAGGCGTTCTTTTTGACGGCAGTCCGCGCATGCTTGGTGAAGCGAAGATTCTTGACGAAGTGCTTACATGGTTTTCTCGCGTGAATGTGAGGGTAGTTTTGATTGATGCGCCGCGCGAGTTCGTGGAAAAACGCCTTTTGAGCAGGCGCGCGTGCGGCGCGTGCGGCAAGGGCGCGTATAAAGAGAGCGGGGAAGAAGTAGCGCTCTGCCGTTATTGCGGAGGGAATATCATTATGCGCGCGGAAGACAATCCCGCGGGCATTCGCGCGCGGCTTGATTGGTTTGAGAAGGAGGTGACGGCGGTACTTTCTCATTATCGGGAGAAAGGCCTGCTTATCACTGCCGACGGCAGAAAAACGCCTTCCGAAGTGTATAAAGAAATTGTGGAGAAATTAAACGCATGATAACGATTAAGACGAAAGATGAAATTCAAAAAATGCGCGAAGGGGGGAGCATGCTTGCAGATATATTGCAAAAAGTCGCGGGAATCGCCGTGCCGGGCGCGTCAACGGCGGATTTGAATGCGGAGGCGGAGCGGCTTATCCGTGCGCGCGGTGCCATACCTTCGTTTTTAGGATATGCGCCTTCAGGCGCGCCTATGCCGTATCCCGCCGCGCTTTGTACGAGCGTGAACGATGAGGTAGTGCATGTGATTCCTTCAAAGCGGGTTTTGAAAGAAGGCGATATTGTCGGGCTTGACCTCGGTTTGTGGTATAAGGGTTTATGCGTGGATGCGGCGATCACCGTGGGTGTCGGCGCGATTTCCGCGGAAGCGAAAAAACTTATTACAACGACGCGGGAGGCGCTTTCTTTGGGTATTGCCGAGGTAAAAGACGGGGCGTATGTCGGAGACATCGGTTGTGCGGTGCAATGCTTTGTGGAGAAGCGCGGTTTTTCAGTAGTAAGGGATTTGGCGGGGCATGGTGTCGGCCATGCGGTGCACGAGGAGCCGTTTATTTTGAATTTCGGCAAAAAAGGGACGGGAGAGTTATTGAAAGAGGGAATGACGCTCGCGATTGAACCGATGGTGAATGAAGGCGGCTGGCGCGTGAAAATAGACGAGGACGGCTGGGGAATCCGTACGGCTGACGGTTCATTATCCGCGCAATTTGAGCATACGGTGGCGGTAACGAAAGAGGGATGCGAGATACTAACCAAAGTTCAAAATTAAAAGTTCAAAGTTCAAAATTCAGGTGTCGCTTCGCGACTGATTTTCAAAATCGTTCTGCGAAGCAGAACACCAAAACTTTGCACTTTGCATTTTGAACTTTTAACTTTATGAAGTATCTCGGTATTGACTATGGCGATCAAAGAATAGGCGTAGCTATCTCTGATGAAGAGGGGATAATCGCGTTTCCGAGAACGACGCTCGCGAACTCGCCGTCGGTGTTTTCGGATATCAAGAAAATG
>CAZRNH010000078.1:0-3890 GCA_964601445.1 uncultured Candidatus Saccharibacteria bacterium | reverse complement strand
CGCTTTCCACTTCTTACGGCGCGGCGCTGGACAATCCCGATTTGATAGTCGCATGCCTTATCGGCGACGGCGAAGCGGAAACGGGCGCGACCGCGGCGGCATGGCATCTTTCTAAATTTATCAGCCCGAAAACGAACGGCGCGGTACTTCCCATTTTGCACCTGAACGGCTACAAAATATCGGGACCGACGATTTTCGGGCGCATGTCAAACCGCGAGCTGAAATCGCTTTTTTACGGCTACGGCTATGCCCCGCATATAGTGGCAGGCGCGAATATATATGAAAAAATGGCAGATACGGTTGAAAAATGCCATGACGAAATACAGCGCATCCAGCGTGGGGCGCGGGAAGACGCCGCGCCGATCGCCCCGCGATTCCCCATGATCATTCTGAAAACGCCAAAGGGCTGGACGGGCATTAAAAAACTCGGCGGGAAAAAAATAGAAGGCAACTGCCTTGCACATCAAATCACGGCGCCCAACGCCAAGACCGACGCAAAAGAATTGCGCGCGGTGGAAAAATGGATGCGCTCTTATAAATTTCATGAGCTGTTTTCCGAAAAAGACGGATTCATTGAAGAAATAAAAAAGTGCGTGCCGGAGCCGGCACTGCGCATGGGCGCAAGCAGACACGCATTCGGAGGAAGAGGGGCGGTGAAGGAATTGGCATTGCCCGCGCAAGAACAATTCGCCGAGGACGCAAGCATTCCCGGCGTCATCGGTTCAAGCAGTATGCGGCACGCGGGATTATTTCTGAAAGAAACCGCGCTTTTGAACAACCATGCCGCCAATTTCCGTTTTTTTTCTCCCGATGAGACCTATTCCAATAAACTGGACGCCATATTTTCCGCGACGCCGCGCGGATTCGTTTGGCCGATACGAAAATGGGACAAAGACATCAATCCGGAAGGCCGCGTCATTGAAATACTCAGCGAACACTCCTTGCAGGGACTCATGCAGGGATATGTGCTGACGGGACGGCACGCCGTTTTCGCCTCCTATGAAGCGTTCATCCAAATCGTATCCAGCATGACGGACCAATACTCAAAATTTTTGAGAGTGGCGCGCGAAACGCCGTGGCGCGGTCCCATCCCTTCTTTGAACTACATCCTCACCTCTTCGGGCTGGCGGCAGGAACACAACGGTTTCTCGCATCAAAATCCGGGATTTATAGATACGCTCTTGCAGAAACACGGCTGTTTCGTCCATGTGTATTTCCCGCCCGACAGCGCCTCCACGCTCGCCGTCCTGAAGAGATGCCTCGCGTCGCGCAATGAAATCAATGTCATCGTCGCGGGGAAAACGCTCGAACCAAGATGGCTCACTCCCGAACTCGCGCGCAAAGAGCTGGCGCGCGGCATGATGATATGGGATTTTGCTTCAGACCCGCATCCCGACATAGTGCTTTCTGCCGCGGGCGACTACCTCACCAAAGAAGCGCTTGCCGCGATTGACTTGGTAAAAACCGAAGCGCCTGAAATACGCGTGCGATTCGTAAACATCCTTGAGCTGTCCGCATTGGGGGTGGGTAACGCAGATTGTCGCGCGCCTCTGCATGACTTTGCCGATTATTTTACGGAAAACAAACCGGTGATTTTTAATTTTCACGGCTATCCGGAAACGCTGAAACAAGCGCTTTTTGACATTCCCGGCGACACGCATCGCTTTTCCGTGCACGGCTACAGAGAACACGGCTCAACCACCACGCCCTTTGACATGCATATACGCAACGGCACGAGCCGCTGGCATCTTGCCGTTGAAGTGTACGAAAAAATGGCGAAAGCGGGAGTTATTTCCTCCGGCAAAGCCGCCGACCTTATGGAAAAATACCATCGGAAATTCGCGGAGCATAAAAAATATATCATAACGCACGGAATAGATCCGGAAGAAATAAATACATGGCAATGGACCCGCGCTATCTCATCATAAATCCCGGCAGCGCTTCAAAAAAGTATGCGCTCTACGCCGGCGAAAAAAAATTATGCGCCTTATACCTTGAAGAAGAAGGGGGCAGTTTTACCGCGCTTTTAAAAACAACGGACGCGGCGGCGCAGAAAAAAATAGCCATATCAGAAAAGGACTACCGCGCCGGCTTATCATATGCGCTCGCGCGCATGAAAACGGCCGCGCGCGGTGAAGGACGAGAAGCGCATATCGCGGGCGCGGGCATCAGAGTGGTCGCGCCGGGCGCGTATTTTCTTTCTCACGCAATAATAGATGACGGCTATCTGGCACAACTTAAAAAAGCGCGCGAAAAAGCGCCCCTGCATACGGCGGCTATTCTTGCGGAACTCTCGCAATTACATGCCGTCATGCCTGCAATACCCGTTGCGGGTATTTCTGATAGCGCATTTCACGCGGGAATGCCCGCATACGCGAGACGCTACGCGCTCCCCGAAGAGACCGCTGAAAAATATGACCTCTACCGTTTCGGCTATCACGGCATTTCACTGCAATCCGCGCTCAAGCGCATCGAAGAAATAACGAAGACCCCTCCCCCGCCGCGCATTATCGCGTGCCATCTCGGATCGGGCGCGAGCGTCACCGCTCTCCGCCGTGGAAAAAGCATTGATACTTCAATGGGATTTACGCCGCTTGAAGGGCTGGTTATGGGGACAAGAATCGGCAATATTGACGCAGGAGCCGTTTTATATCTGCTGGAAAAATCAAAAACAAATCCCGCGAAGCTTTTGTCATTTTTTAATGACCGGTGCGGATTGCTCGGTCTTTCCGGCGGCGCGGCGGATATGCGCGAGCTTATTCTCGGAGAAACGCGCGGCGAACAAAAAGCGGAGCAAGCGCTTGCGCATTTCGCGTATCATGTGAAAAAATACATCGGCGCATACGCGGCGATATTGGGCGGCATTGACCTGTTAGTATTTACCGGCGCTATCGGCGAGCGATCTTTTATTATGCGCGAACGCATTTGCGACGGCCTTGCGCATCTCGGCATCGCGCTTGATAATAAAAAAAATAACTCCGCAACCGGCGCGGATGCTTTTATTGAACGCAACGGCGCGACGGCTAAAATAGCGGTCATCGCCGCCGATGAATTGCGCGTTATCGCGCATGAGACGGCACAATTATTGCACAAAATAAAGCACAAAATAAAGGATTGACAATTCTGCAGAAAAACAGCACTATATGAGAATTCATTTCAATACTAATTCCAAACCGCCGGAAAGAGTATTGAAATAGATTCCGTTGTTCTTTCACAAAAGAGGAGGGAATGCAATGATTACATGCTTTGAGTGCTTGGATATAATTACCACTGTTCCGGTGAAACATAGAGAGTATGATTTCTGCTCCAACGAATGTATGGAAAGATATAAGATATTTTGGGAGAAATGGGTGGAAATAAAAAAGAGGGAGATGCGCAATGAGATGTAAAAAATGCGGCGGATTACTTTTCGGAGAAAAAATATATGACGAATTAAGCCAATCCGCCATGGTGGAGCGGTGCGCGAACTGTTCACGGCAGACCGATGAAGTAACGGAGGAAAACAGAAAAAAAGAAACGCCTCCTGCGAAAGAAAAAACGAAAAGATTTCCTAAATATATCAAAGGGAGGAAGGTTACCAAACAATGGTGGAGTTAATTAAAGGGTTGCGGAAAAAAACCGCAACCCTGTTTTTTATTTTCACAAGATTGAATGACGCATTACTTGAATTACGAAATGCCTATTTTGGAACCCTCTCGGAGCGCGACTGGCGCGAGAGAGGCGGATTTTCAGCAGAAGATACCGCCGAGGGTGGAAAAAATAGGCATTTCGTAATTCAAGCCGCACCAATATACACGACGATTGCAAAAAGGCGGGAAAATCTGATAATATATTCTGATGAATACGCCACTGCATATCGCAATTATTCCCGACGGCAACAGACGCTGGGC
>CAZRNH010000077.1:0-3991 GCA_964601445.1 uncultured Candidatus Saccharibacteria bacterium | reverse complement strand
GGCGCCGGCGATGTGTGGCAAGTGGCGCGCGAGTTAATCTCCCGAAGTCCGACTTCGGGAGATTCAAGCTGTGTGATCTAGGTATTCTTTCAGCGCATTTTTCCAATGACGGAGCAGAGGGCGTTTTGTATTGCAGAGTATTGAATACGCGGGTTCATTAGCCAAGCGGGGGAATTCGGAAGAGGGAACTGGAATAATCGGAGTATGCAGATTAGCCAGCGACAAAATTTCCTGCGCGAATTCATGCCAGGTGCAGACGCCTTCGTTAGGGAGGTGATATATTCCGTACGGCGGGCGTTGCGCGATGAGCGCGCAAACGGCCTGCGCGAGGTCGGGAGCGTAAGTTGGTTTGCCCCATCGGTTATTGACTACTTTTAACTGGGGTCGTGTTCGCGCGAGCTCAAGTATCGCGTCAACAAAACTTTTTTTTCCGCGCGCTGATGTTCCCGCTTTTCCAAAAAGCCGCGAGAGGCGGATAATATAAAAGCCGCGCGTATTTTTTTGGATCAGCTGTTCGCCGAGCAATTTTGATTTGCCGTATTCATTGAGAGGATTTGGCGAAGCGGCTTCGTTATAGCCCTCTTTTTGAGCGCCATCAAAGACATAGTCGGTGCTGAAATGAACGAGTATAATGCCGAGTCGCGCGCATGCGCGCGCCATATTCCCCACGGCGTCGGCGTTGAGCGCGTATGCCATTTTTTTGCCTTCTTCTTGTTCCGCGCCGTCCACATTTGTGTAAGCGGCCGCGTTGATGATGATGCCCGGTTTTATTTTTTCAATTTCCTTCCGCACCGCGTCGCCATCGGTTACATCAACATCATTACTTGTCAGACATATCGGTTTGTGAGCGGCGAATGTCCGCATCAATTCAGTTCCTAACATGCCATTTGAGCCGAATATAAGTATGTCCAGGTTCATATTTTACATTATATACTCAAGGGCATTATAATAGCTATCACATATGAATACTCACACAAATGGGTCCGTCGCAATTATTGTGTTGAATTGGAACAACGAAACGGATACGATTGACTGTCTGCGCAGTCTGGAAAAAATAACCTATCCGAATTATAAAGTATTTTTAGTTGACAACGGATCAAAAGAAGAATCGGTTTCATTGTTGCGGCCTTTCCATAAAGACAAGGTTGTGTTGATTGAAAACGGAAAGAATTTAGGTTTTTCGGGGGGAAATAATGTCGGCATCCGGCGCGCGCTTGCGGAGGGATTCACCTATGTATTTTTACTTAATAATGATACCGTTGTTGCGCCGGATTTTTTGGAAAAAATGGTCGCGGTCGCGGGCGATAATGCGCAGAACGGCATAGTGGGGCCGAAGATTTATTATTATGCCGAACCGCAAAGAATATGGTACGGCGGCGGCTTGATACGCTGGCCGAAAGGGGGCGTGCATCCCGGGCAAGGTGAAATTGACGCTCATCCGGATGAGAGCGCGCCGCTTGAAACAGGATATGTAACCGGTTGCGCTTTGCTTATAAAGGCGCGTGCGATCAGGGAAATTGGAGGGTTGGATGAGGATTTTTTTCTCTATCACGAAGACACCGACTGGAGTGTGCGCGCGCGTAAAGCGGGATATGCTATTATGTATGCGCCCGCCGCAAAAGTATATCATAAAGTATCACGAACAGCTTCCGCGCTCGGCAGTCCGAAGATTCTTTACTACGACACGCGGAATGTATTATTATTGGCGAAAAGGCATGCGCCTTTGCCTATGCGGGCGGGAGCGTATATAGTAAGTATTGCGCGCTACGGCAAACAGATAATAAAGATTCTTTTTGCGCCGTCGCAACGCGAGGCGGCGCGAATGATTATGCGGGGCATCGCGGATTTTTATAAAGGCCGGTTCGGTCAATTCAAGGAAAGATAACTTATTTTTCATGCAAAAAATAAAACTAAGCATTATTATAAATCACCACCGTACGCCGAATATTCTTAAAATGTGTTTGGACGCGCTGAAAGAAAATCTGAAGACGATTGAGTATGAAATAATCGTTACCGACTCCGCGACTCAAGAAAACACTATTGCGATGCTGAAAGAGCATCATCCCGCCGTGTTGTTCATCGGAAATCCCGAAAATGTCGGCTTTGCGCGCGTTGTCAATCCGGCTATTCAAAAAGCGTGTGGGAACTATCTGTTCTCTATTAATGCCGACATCATCGTCCACGATGAAAAAAGCATCGCGGACATGATGGCGTATCTAGAAAAAAACCAGGAAGTCGGCATTATCGGCCCGAAACTTTTAAATATTGACGGATCGCTCCAGCATTCGTATTTCCACCGCTATACCCCGTTGGCTATCTTGGCGCGCAGGACAAAATTTGGAAAAACAGCGTGGGGCAAGCGGGCGCTTGCGTATCTGACATATCAAAACAGCGATGCGACCAAACCGATGGAAGTGGATTGGCTGATGGGATCGGCGCTTATGACGGTGCGTGATCGGTTTGAAAAAGCCGGCCCCTGGTTTGACGAACGGTTCTTCATGTATTTTGAAGACGCGGACCTGTGCCGGCGGTTTGAAAAGGTCGGCTTGAAAGTGGTATATTATCCTTGTGCGGTTTTCACGCATTACCATATCAGGCAATCGCACGGCGGGCGCGGGCTGAAAGATATTTTTACCAATTGGCTGACGCGGGTCCATATCGCAAGCTATCTGAAATATCTCTGGAAATGGAATGTTGAAATGTATTTCACGAGAGCGTATACTAAAAAAAGGAAATAATGTTCGTTATGGCGGCACAGGCAAAAAAAACATCAAGCAAAGAATCCTCTTCTTCCTCAATCTTTGATGAGAAGTTTTTGCTTATCAAAAAACTCTATGACGCGGGCAAGATAAGTTTTGAAGAAGTCGCGGCGCTCACGGAAATTTCCAGAACTGAACTGAAAAAAATTCTCGCTCCTTCCAAGCGGTCAAAAAAAATACTGGTTACAGGAGGCGCCGGTTTTATCGGCAGTAATTTTGTGCACTATCTTTTGGAACGATACCCGGATTATCAAATAGTAAATCTGGATAAACTCACCTACGCGGGAAATCTGGAAAATTTAAAGCCCATTGAAAATGATCCGCGCTATATTTTTATCAAAGGAGATATCTCAAATGCGGACGACATGGAACGCGCGTTTACGAAGCATACTTTTGATTTTGTGGTGAATTTTGCCGCGGAAACGCATGTGGAACGAAGCATCCATGCCGCGCGCGATTTTGTGTTCGCTAATGTGGTGGGCGTTCAGACCCTGCTGGATATGGTTAATAAATATAACATAAAGCGCATGGTGCATGTTTCAACCGATGAAAGCTACGGCTCTTTAGAGCTGGACGATGCATCGTTTACTGAAGAAAGCCCGCTGCGTCCCAATGTTCCTTATTCGGCGACGAAAGCAGGCGGAGATCTTCTGTGCCGCGCGTATTATCATACTCATAAAACGCCGGTTATCGTAACGCATTGCACGAATAATTTCGGATTTTATCAATACCCTGAAAAATTAATTCCTTTGTTCACCTTGCGCGCCGTACAAAAGAAATCCCTTACCCTGCACGGCAAAGGACAGCATGTGCGGGACTGGCTGTTTGTGAAAGATCATTGCCGGGCGATTGACATGATTTTGCATAACGGGAAAGAAGGCGAAACATATAATATCGGCTCCGGCATGGAATTGCCTACCGTTGATATCGCGGGAAAAATTCTTAAACTGCTCGGCCGCCCCCGATCGCTTATGACATTCATCCCCGACCGGCCGGGAAATGATCTGCGCTATTCTCTCACAACGAAAAAAATAGAAAAAGAACTCGGCTGGAAACCGGAATTTTCCTTTGATAATTATTTAGCGCATACCATTCAGTGGTATCTGAATAATCCCGGCTGGATCAACGGCGTGCGCGCGCGCATGGATGGATTCGGTAAAGGATTGAATATCTGATTTGTAAGAAATGCCGGCATTGTTTACAAACATAATCTCGTTGTGGGGCGCTCTGCG
>CAZRNH010000076.1:0-4078 GCA_964601445.1 uncultured Candidatus Saccharibacteria bacterium | reverse complement strand
ACACAGATGTCCGCCAACGCGGCAAGTTTACTCGCAAATACCGCATCGTTTCGCTCTTCTTCCGGATAAAACCTCACATTTTCAAGCATGAGTATTTCTCCGGATTTAAGCGCGTCAACCGCATTTTGCGCGCGCGCGCCGACGCATTCAGACACAAAATGCACTTTATATCCCAAATCCTTTTCAAGTTTTCGGGCAATTTTCCGCACACTGAACCGCGCACGGTCTTCTTTTGCATGCGCTTCCTGCGGCCTGCCTAAATGCGTGACAACGATAACCTTCGCTTTCTTTTTTAAAAGTTCCCGCAAAGAGGGAATAACCCGCATAATCCTGAAATCATCCTTAATGACGCCGCCTTCCATCGCCACATTAAAATCAACGCGCACCAACACCCGTTTATTTTTTACCTCCGCCGTATCAATGGTTCTTATACGCATGGAAACAGTGTAACATATCATGTAACGATAATCAAAAATGCCTAAGATTCACAATGTCAAATGACTTATGCGATGCACATCATATATCCATCCCACTATCCTATTTGACGATCGTCAAATAGGATAGTGGGAGAATAAAAAAGAGGATGCTGATCGCTTGAAATATTTCTCCCGAAGTCGGACTTCGGGAGATACGCCAATTTCAAAATACATGCTATAATAATCCGATATGGACATTCAGCGCGTTACATTAAAGAAACAAGTGGTGATTTTAGGCGCTGGATTCGGCGGTATTGCTTGCGCATTAAAACTGGAACGGCTGTTCAAAAAAAAACGGGCTTTATTTCAAAAATATGCCGTCACTCTCGTGGATAAACGCAATTACCACCTCTACACCCCCTCGCTCTACGATGTCGCCACCACCGCGGTAGACGATGGGTCGCCGTTTGATATAAAAAAAGCGATTGCCACGCCAGTGGAAGAAATCATTGAAAGCACGCGGATTTCATTCATCCAAGGGCGCGTGCTGAAAGTAAACATCAATGAAAAGAAAATCATCTTTGATGATGAAACCGTCCTCCCCTACGCCTATCTTGTTTTTGCATTAGGAGCTGAAACGGCCTATTTCAACATTCCCGGAATGAAAGAGCATGCGATTCCGCTGAAACGGCTTGACGACGCCATTCATATCCGCGCAACAATACGGAGAAAATATGAAGAAAAATCGGGTGACGGCGAGCTTGCGGTGATAGTGTGCGGCGGAGGACCAACGGGGGTTGAATTCGCGGCCGAATGCGCCTGCTATATCAAAAAGCTGAATGTGAAATATAAAAAATCGGTGCGGCTCGCGCTTACTGTGGTAGAAGGCGCGCCCGCCATTCTCCCCGGTTTTGACCAATGGACGATACGCAAAGCAAGCGCGCGGCTTACCGCGCTGGGCATGCGGCTCTATCCTGAACATCTCATATCAAGCGCCGATGAAAAATCGGTGCGCATAAAACCGTCTTCCTCTCCGGAAGAAGAACAATTGCCGTATGATGTATTAATATGGTCAGGCGGCGCACAAGCGGTAAGCGTGCTCACGCAAGGCGATGTGTCGCTTGAAAAACGCGGCAGAATGGAAACGGACCATTATATGACATGCATTTCACCTGATATACATATGGATATCGGAAAAAGCGCATTCGCCATAGGCGACAATGCATGCTTTTACGACCCGGATACGCACCGTCCCCCTCCTACAACCGCGCGGCTTGCCATTGAACAGGGCAAAATCGCGGCACAAAATATCTTCCGCGATATTCTCGGCAAACCGCGCATACCATTCCGCCCGCGCCGCTACCCGTTCGTGATTCCATTGGGCGGGAAATGCGCCATCGCGCAGATAGGTCCTTTACGAATGAACGGATTCTTCGGCTGGGTATTCCATGAGCTTATAGAATTATACTATCTTTGGTCCGTTACCAATGACAACTGGAAAGCGGTACAGCGCTGGTGGCGCGGCGTTGAAATATTCTCAAAGAATGATTAAAAATAAAAACTAAATAGCCCGCATAATTTCCGCGAACTCTTTCTTTTCGATTGAGGCGCGGCCGACAAGGACTCCGTCAATGCCTTCCTGATTGATGAATTCCGCTATATTGCGCGAATCAACCGAACCGCCATAGAGCACTTTTATCTTCGCGGCTGTTTTCGCATCATACATTTCCCCGATTACTTTTCTGATATACAACGCCGCCGAAAGCGCGTCATCGGAAGTATCGGCCGTACCGGTCCCTATGGCCCATATCGGCTCATAAGCGATGATGACTTCTTCCATTTTATTTTTCTCTATCCCTGCAAACGCTTTGTGCGTCTGCTCCGCCACACAGCGCGGGATTGACGCGGGGTCTTCTCTTTCGCGTTCCCCCACGCACACTATAGGCCGCAAGCCCGCGGCGAGCGCCGCCCTTACTTTCGCATTCACCATTTCATCCGTTTCCTGCGCATAATTTCTTCGTTCAGAGTGGCCTATAATGACATAAGTGATGCCCGCGCCGGAAAGCATTTCAGAGGTCACTTCCCCCGTATACGCTCCGCCTTCTTTCCAAAACATATCCTGCGCTCCCCATGAGACGCCTCTCCCCTTATGCGCGCGGGCAAGCGAGAAAAACGGAAACGGCGGACATAGCACCACCGCGATTCCTTTTCTAAACTTTACTTTCTGCACCGCCGCCGCCAGCGCTTTGGCGCCTTTCTCGGTAGTTACATACGCTTTCCAGTTTGCGATAATAAATTTCATAGCTTTACATTTAACATTTGACATTTAACATTTGACCGGCGCACTGATGCATAATGTGTCATATGCGGACTGTTCTTAAAAACTCCGCCGCGTCTTCAGGCGCAATCGCGGAAATATCAATCCCCGCGCCTATTTCAATACCCGCCCACACGGAGGTCTTGGGTATGATTTCCATATGCCAATGGTAATGGCCGTACTGCGCATCCGATCCGACGGGCGCGGTATGAATAAAAAAATTATACGCGGGGTCATTGAGTCCTTTTTTGAGCCGCGCAAGCGATCTCTGCAATAGGTGAGCAAACGGATTTACTTCATCGTCCTTTAACGCCTCAAATGCCGATTGATGAGTTTTTGGAAAAATACGCATTTCAAAAGCAGAGCGGGAAGCAAATGGCGCGTACGCGACAAACTTTTCATTTTCGTCTATCATGCGCTTTTTTACGGAACACTCATACTGGACAATATCGCAATGCGGACACGCGCCATGCGTCTTGAAATACTGCCGCGACCCCTCAATGCTCCGCGCCACCGCGGGCGGCACCAAAGGCAAGGCGACTAATTGAGAATGGGGATGCGCTATGGACGCTCCCGCAGAACGGCCATGATTGTGAAAAACAAATACAAACGCGGTATGCGTTTTGCGCGCGGCGATGCGCATGCGGCCGCGATACGCGCGAATTAAATCAGCGGCTGATTCCTGTGAAAGATCGGGAATATATCGGTCATGGTCTTTCAGCACGAACACCTCGTGCGCGCCCGTGCCGTCCATGAACGAATAAGGCCCTTCCTTTGAAAATACGGGGGAGGCGCCCTCGGCAAATGCGGGGAATCTATTGGGTACCACCGCGATAGAGCCGAACCACTCAAGCGCCGGCGGCAAACCGCTTTCCGAAAAATACTCAAAAGTGCAATTTTCTTTCGGAATAATTTCCGACGCCGGCACGCCCGAAAACGCGTGCGGCCGTTTTCCGCGCCCCGCCGCAATCACTATCCATTCACCCGAAACCAAATCCTGCCGCAATTCCGATATTTTTTTATGAGATTGCTCGTCCATTTTGAAAATTCAAAGCGCAAAAGTCAAAGTGCAAAATTGCAGAGCACCTTCGGTGCACATTTTAACATTTTGCATTGTCATTTTGATTGTATTCTATTATACCCCATTTTCTCTCTTCTGCCTATCCAAATATCCCTGTAAAATAAGCGCCGCCGAGGATTGGTCTATGGTTTTTCTCCCTGCTCCGGAACGCTCCGCCTGACTAGTCGTGAGTATTTCATTTTCATACGCTATGAGAATGCGTGTGGTTTCCGCTAATGTATCGCCAAAACGCCGGACCGCTTTCGCTTGCGCGGAAAGCTCGCC
>CAZRNH010000075.1:0-4079 GCA_964601445.1 uncultured Candidatus Saccharibacteria bacterium | reverse complement strand
CCTCAAGAGGAAATGCGCCCCGCGCGGTTTCTTCCGAAAGCATTATCGCGTCGGTGCCGTCAAGAATCGCGTTTGCCACATCGGTGATCTCCGCGCGCGTGGGGAGGATGTTTGCTGTCATTGAGCCGAGCATTTGCGTCGCGGTGATGACTGGTTTTGATGCCGCAAGCGCGATGGCAATGAGGTCTTTTTGCACCAAAGGGAGCTCCTCCATTTTCTCAAGCGCAAGTCCTAAATCGCCTCGCGCCACCATAAGACCGTCCGCTTCCTTCATAATATGTTCTGCGCGCATCACGCCCTGCCGCGTTTCTATTTTTGCGATGAGGAAAGGTTGTTTTTGGCGGTGGAGGAGCGCCCGTACGGCTTGTATATCGCGCTCATGTTGCACGAAAGAAACCGCGAGCGCGTCCGCTCCAAGGGCAATCATGTTGCGTATGTCGCGTTTATCCTTTTCGCTTAAAGAGAATCGCGCTGAAAGACCTTCCGCCGAAAATCCGATATGGGAACGGATGGGACCGCCTACGATAACCCGCGCGCGCGCTTCTTTCGCGTCCGTTTTGCGCAGTTCCAGTTTTATCGCGCCGTCTCCGAGATATATTGCGGCGCCCGGCACAAGACCGGCGAGTATTTCTGACGGATGCACCGAGAATCCTTCCGCGGAACCTTCGCAGGGCCGCGATGAAATAAGTATTTCTTTTCCCGATTCAAGAATAGTTCCCGGTTTTACTTTTCCTATTCTTATTTTCGGTCCCGCCAGATCGCCCATGACGGCAAGGGGCCTGCCTATTTTTTTTTCCGCGCGGCGTATGGAATTGATTCTTGCCGCGGATTCTTCAGGCGTGGCGTGCGAGCAGTTAATGCGAAACACATCAACGCCCGCCATAGCGAGCCGGAGAATCATTTCAGGGTTGTCGCTTGCAGGACCAAGCGTAGCGACTATTTTTACTCTTTTATCGTGTAATGGTATTATTGACATTGATAAACTGTAGCATATAAGCGACTTATAATACAAGCGTATATTTCGCAATCTCCCGAAGTCCGACTTCGGTAATTACCGAAGTCGGACTTCGGGAGATTGCGGCTTCTGTGTTTTGTTAAATTCAGTTCTGCGCTTCAGAGTTGAATTCCACCAAAGTGCTATTGACAAGATTGTTAGAATAATTTATACTACAAAAACATAAACCTAAATAGGAGGGTGAGATGATGGTAATAATATTGTTCCTTTGTATTTTAGCAGGATTTTACATGTACATTTTGATGGGCATTTCGCGGGCAATGCTAATATGCCCGCGATGCAAAGGTAAGGTGAATTATCTTACCTTAAGCTTGGAGGGGAAATACTCCTCCGTATGCCAGGAGTGCGCGAATGAACAATGGCGCACTCGCGTCCATTTTCCGCGCTGGACGCCTTAACTTAAGAGGTTACAAAGCAGACCAAAACACCGGCCTGCTTTTTTTTTAATCTTAGTTTTCCGGTATTAGTCGCTGGCAAGATAAATATTTAGAGGTTCAACATCTAAACATTGTCGCCGCAGTTGAATCGCGCGGGTAAAAAGAGTAGTATGGTTATATAATCGTTAAAAATAATCTATGCCATACGAAGCGAAAAATTTTGAGGGGTTGCTGGGAATGAACGGTTTAAGCGAGAAATTGTTGCGTGACCATTTCACCCTATATCAGGGTTATGTGGCCAATTTCAATAAACTGGATCAGATTCTTCAGGGGATGGAAAAAGAGGGAAAGTTCGGCACGCCCGAATACGCCGAGCTCAATCGGCGGCTGGGCTGGGAGTTCAACGGCATGCGTTTGCACGAGCTTTATTTCGGCAATCTCACGAAGGCGCCGCGAACGCTTGACGCGCGGTCGTCTTTGATGGCCGCCATCGTAAAAGAATTCGGCTCGTATGAAATGTGGGAGAAGGATTTTAAAGCGATGGGGGCGATGCGCGGCATCGGCTGGGTTATTTTGTATCACGATGCGCCGGCGGGGCGGCTTTTCAATGTATGGGTCAACGAGCACGATGTCGGTCATTTTGCCGGCGCAATACCGCTTTTAGTGATGGATGTATTTGAACATGCCTACATTGTTGACTATGGAATTAACCGAAAAGAGTATATAGAAAAGATAATGGTCGCGTGGGATTGGGGAGTAATTGCGGGGCGTTTTCACCCCCACACTAATTAAGGATAGATATTTCAATCTATAACAAAAAGATATTTATATGCAATCTTTTAATAGAAGATGGATGATGTTGAAAGCGCAATCTTTAATTAGCGTGGGGGTTTCAGATGCGAAAAAATAAGTTATTCTTTATCGGCGCGGCGCTGTGCGCGGGGCTGGTTTTTTTTGTTTTATTTCATATAAAAAGCGGGCGGGATATTCCTTTGCAGGTCTCTACTACAGGCAAGCCCGCCGCCGTATTTTTACGAAAGCGTTTTGCGCCTGATGTGATAAAAGCGATATATGCGACTATGTATACCGCCGGACAAGAGAAGAAAATGGAACGATTAGCGGAGCTGGCGGGACGCACGCAATTAAATGCCATAGTCATTGATGTAAAGGGGTCGCAGGGAGAGCTTGCGTTTGATGTTCTTCATCTTCAGAAATTAAACGCGAAATTGCATAAAGAAGGCATATGGACCATCGCGCGTATTGTGGTGTTCCAGGACAACGGCGCGATAGAGCGCGCGCCGCGCTCGGTGATACAAAACAAAGGCGGCGGCGCGTGGCGCGATCGTAAAGGATTCGCGTGGCTTGACCCGGCCGCCGAGGAAGGGTGGGAATATATAATAGAAGTTTCCAAACGCGCGCTTGATGCGGGGTTTGACGAAATAAATTACGATTATATCCGTTTTCCTTCCGACGGACGGCTTGAGGAAATGGCATATCCCGTATGGAAAGAGAGTGTTTCTAAAAGCGAAGTGATCGCCCGTTTCGCGAAAAAAGCGCGGGAGGCCTTAAAAGCGCATGCGCCGGATATGCGTCTTTCCATGGATATTTTCGGATACTCGTTTTTGCGCGATGACGACCTTGGCATCGGTCAGCGGCTTGAAGAGCTTATTGAAGTATTTGACGGCGTGTATCCTATGGTATATCCCTCGCATTATCTTGCGGGGAATTTCGGATTTGCCAATCCTGCCGAACATCCTTACGAAGTAGTGAAAGAAACGCTGGAAAAAGGGCTTGAGCAATTCGGCGAAAGGTCCGCAATATACGCACAAAAAATAAGTCCATGGTTGCAGGCGTTTGATTTGGGCGCGCGGTACACGCCGGAAAAAATGAAAGCGCAGATACAAGCCGTTGAAGACGCGCTTGGCAGTGAAAACGCGGGATGGCTTTTATGGGACCCGCGCAATCGTTATGAGAGCGCGGAGGAATATGTTGCACATCAAGAATCAGGAATCAGGAATTAAGATATTCTTGATTCATAACGAAGAGTTGCGCGCGCAAGTTTTTGTATGATACCATATTGCTATGGTAAATTCGCGCGTGATAGCGGCGGTGATAATAGCGATGTTGTGCGTCGCCGCCGCATTGTTCTTTTCATATTCCGGCGGCGGGGGCGGCGGGCAAGTAATAACTCCTTCGCAAGACGAAGATTCGGCGCACAATGCGGTGCGGGCGAAGATAGAGGAAAGAGGCGCTCCTTCTTTAGGGCGCGATTCCGCGCCGGTCACCATTATTGAGTTTGCGGATTTTCAATGTCCTTCGTGCGCGCTTTTTCATTTCGGCGCCGGAGCGGTTATTTTTGAAGAATTTGTGAAAACGGGCAAAGCGCGGTTTGTGTTCAAGCAGTTTCCCTTATTGGGAGAAGAGTCGTTTTTTGCGGCTTACGGAGCAGAATGCGCCAAAGAAAAGGGCAAGTTTTGGGAATATCACGACCTTTTATTTGCAAAGCAGTCCCAGAGTCAGGGCGAGAATTCCGGAGTATTCTCTACGGATAATCTTGCTCGTATCGCAGAAGAGGCGGAATTGGAAAAAAATGAATTCTCGCGATGCGTGCGCGCGGAAAAATATAAATCAGCGGTGCTTGCGGACGCGGAAGACGGCAAAAATGCGGGAGTGGAGGGGACGCCGAC